>NZ_JAKLTP010000008.1:0-144499 GCF_022012365.1 Acinetobacter sp. SM34
TTGTGCGGGGGAAAATTTAGCTCCTAAGATTTTAGTCCAAACATTCTAATCATCAGCAGCATCAGAGTCTGGAGTTTGCTTACTTTAAAATATTTCAAACCTTATTCCATCCAATTTTCATATTTCAAATGAATTAGTGTGTTTAACTATATAAGTAATCACTTACTGGAGAAGCTTTTTCAACTGAAGTGATTATTTTTGGAGAATAAATTAAACCACTGGTTTTGTACAAATTATAATCAAGCAAGCTGAGCCTAATTCATGCTAAAATGCTCGGCTTTCATCTTTGATCTAATTTTAGATCTCCTATCATCTGCCAGCCGAGAATTGCTAGCCATGTCTACTGCTTATACTATGCAGACTGCGCCAAAAGCGTTGTTTGATTACGACAAATATTGGGCGTCCTGTTTTGAACCTGCGCCATTTTTGCCGATGTCACGTGAGGAGATGGATCAACTCGGTTGGGATAGTTGTGACTTTATTTTAGTTTGCGGTGATGCGTATATTGACCATCCCTCTTTCTGTTCGGGCATTATTGGTCGTACTTTGGAGGCTCAAGGTTTCCGTGTCGGGATTATTGCCCAGCCGGACTGGACCAGCGTAGATGCGTTCCGCGTATTGGGTAAACCGAATATCGCTTGGGGTGTAACGGCAGGGAATATGGATTCCATGATCAACCGTTATACTGCTGACCGTAAAATCCGTTCAGATGATGCTTACTCTCCAGATAACGTAGCGAATAAACGTCCTGACCGTGCCGCAACCGTATATTGTCAACGTGTGCGTGAAGCTTATCCCGATGTGCCTGTGCTTTTAGGCGGTATCGAAGCTTCATTGCGTCGTATTGCACATTATGACTATTGGTCAGACAAAGTTCGTCGTTCAGTGTTGATGGATTCTAAAGCCGATCTTCTCATGTATGGTAATGGTGAGCGTTCGATTACTGAAGTAATGCATCGTTTGGCCAAAGGCGAAAAAATTCATGAAATTACTGATGTTCGTGGCACTGCATTTATCGTGAATAAGTTAAACCGTCCATCTAAAGCCAAGTTTGTAGAAATTGCATCGAATGATGTCGATACTATTGGTCGTGTTGATCCGATCATCAATCCTTATGTGATGACTGAAGATTTAGATGGCTGTGAAATTGAAAAAGATAAGGGTAATTCTTTAACCCAATACCAAAATTTCCAAAAAGAAATTGTTACGAATCAAATTGTTCGTGAAGGGGATCAACTCGATCCTGATACGCAAATTGTACAGTTACAGCCCGCATCCAAAGCAATTAAACACAAATTGCCACCACGTGAACTGGCGGTAATTCGTTTGCCTGCATTTGAAGAAGTGGTCAATGATCCTGTGCTGTATGCCCATGCCAACCGTATTTTGCACTTGGAAACCAATCCCGGGAATGCCCGTGCCTTGGTACAAAAGCATGGCGAACGTGATGTTTGGTTAAATGCACCACCAATTCCATTGACCACAGAAGAAATGGACTATGTGTTTGACTTGCCTTATGCACGTCTGCCGCATCCAGCTTATGGTAATGCGCGTTTCCCGGCATTCGATATGATCAAGTTCTCTGTGAACATCATGCGTGGCTGTTTTGGTGGCTGTACTTTTTGTTCAATCACGGAACACGAAGGCCGTATTATCCAAAACCGTTCAGAAGAATCGATTCTACGTGAAGTTGAAAAAATTCGTGATACCGCGCCTGGCTTTACTGGCATTATCTCGGACTTGGGTGGTCCAACCGCAAACATGTACCGATTGGCATGTAAAGATCCTGAGATCGAGAAAAATTGCCGTAAGCCTTCTTGTGTATTCCCGGGCGTGTGTCAAAACTTGCATACCGATCATGCACCATTGACTCAGCTGTACCGAAAAGCACGTGCGTTAAAAGGCATTAAGAAGATTTTGATCGGTTCAGGTTTACGTTATGACCTAGCGGTGTTAAACCCAGAATATGTCAAAGAATTGGTCACTCATCACGTCGGTGGCTACTTGAAAATTGCGCCTGAACATACCGAAAAAGGGCCATTATCCAAGATGATGAAACCGGGTATTGGCACCTATGACCGTTTCAAACAAATGTTTGATCGTTTCAGTAAAGAAGCCGGTAAAGAACAGTATCTGATTCCTTACTTCATTGCGGCGCATCCCGGCACTACCGATTACGACATGATGAATTTGGCGATCTGGTTGAAGAAGAACGGTTTTCGTGCCGATCAGGTACAAACCTTCTATCCATCGCCAATGGCAACGGCAACCACCATGTATTACACTGGTAAAAATCCGCTGGCGAAAGTGGCGCGTTATACTGAAAATGTGGATATTGTAAAAGGTGAGAAACGTCGCCGCTTGCACAAGGCTTTCTTGCGTTACCATGATCCAAATAACTGGCCAATGTTACGTGAAGCTTTGAAAGAAATGGGCCGCTCAGACTTGATTGGTAATTCGAAACAACATCTGATTCCGAGCTATCAACCGCAAGGCACAGAAGGGCAATATCAGTCGGCACGCAAGAAAAACTCGACTTTGGCGGGAGATTCTGCAAAACGTACCGGTGAAAATACTGCACGTAATCAATCACGTAATGTTGCCAATACAAATGGCAATAATCGTCCTAAAAAAGGCCAGATCCTGACTCAACATACCGGCTTACCACCACGTGAAACTGGGGAAAAACGTCCATTTGCGGGTTCTAAATCCAAAACTAAATCTAAGCCTAAGTCAAAAGCTTGATTTAAAAATCAAAAAAGGACGCTTAGGCGTTCTTTTTTATCATTCAATTAAATAGCCCTCTAATGAAAACAGCTCATCGGAATTGTAGGACAATATGCAAAAGTAGTCTTGCATCCCTACTGTGCCTTGAGCTACAGTAATTCGGTGTCAGATAATGGATGAATCCTAGGCATAGATGTAAAAAATAAAATCAGTGCAACTTTTTGTCAGCATTTATAATGATTTTGTCATGATTGAATGCAGTTCGTTTGCTTGAAATATTTAATAAAAATAAGCGTTGTATACTGAGGTTGATAACAAGCATCGGTGTGACACCGGAAAGACTATAAAAAATTAAAGGATTAAGAGGATGATAATTTATATTTTGGTCGGAAGTTTACTTCTGTTTGGTATTCTGCTGAAGGCTTGGAAAAGCCTAGAAAGTGGAACCAAGCAGCAAGATAGTGCTTTAAAACAAAGGGCTATTTTTAATATTAGTGAACAGATAACCTTTACACGCCTTAAAGAAATATTGCCGCGCAGTACCGTGTTGGTTCATGTTTCATTTGATGCCTTGCTGACGACCAAATACAGCCGTACCCGCCATAAATATCGCAATATGGTGGCAGATTTTGTGATTCTGGATGAACATCATCAGGTGCTTGCCATTATTGCATTGGATGATCCTATGGCCTTACGGCATCCGCAAAATGCCCAATATCAGGATGCGCTGTTGGCAATGGCCGGGTATCGAGTGATTCGTTATGAAGATGTGCCGGAATATTTTCAGTTAAGACAAGATTTTTTAATTGAAAACCCTACTGATTTTCAGCTAGATGAGTTAACAGAAGCTTCAATAAAAAAGTATGATTTTTATCCAGATTTGGGCCGTAAGAAAATCCGAATGTTAGGTTAAATCAGCATAAGCATGAAGAATATTCATGCTTATTTTTTGCATTTTTAATGCGATGCACGAACAGCAGTAACCGTCATTTCCACCAAAACATCAGGGGCATACAGCTTGGCTTCGACACAGGTACGGGGCAGGGCTTCAATATCAGCCACCCAGTCATCCCAGACTTCATTCATTGCTGCGTAGTCATTTTCAATATCTTTTAAATAAATAGTTACAGACATAATCTGGCTCTTGTCTGTACCAGCATCCGCCAGCAAGCGATTAATAATTTCCAGGGTTTGTCGGGTTTGACCTTTAATATCCAGTGTGGTATCTGTAGCCAATTGACCAGCCAGATATACCAGATTGCCTGAAATAGCAATTTCAGAAAAGCGCTTTTCAACATGCAGGCGTTGTACTGTCATAATATAAGTCCTATATTTTTGGCATAGTTGCTGCGAGCCATATCTTGGTCATACAAGCCTGCAGCTAGGTAGATGACAACATCATAATGCCATGAGCCTTTAGCGTAAATCATTTATCGAGCAGCCATGGTTAAGCTAAAGCTGTCGCAGAAGAGATTTTTAAAATTAACGGGAAAATTAGAATATGCAGCCTGAAATAGACTGTTTTTTAAGAATGTATAGAGAGGTGTAAAAGGATATGTAAGAGGTAGAAGAGAGAAGCCATGCTGTTCAACAGAGTTGCCCTGTAATATTCGGATTTGATCGTCACGCCAATCACAGGACAGCATGCTAAAAGTAAAGGTGATTTTTAGCATCTCGGCGTTTACATGGATAAATGTATCGCGCCCATAGAGTACCGCAAAAATACTTGTTGTGTGTAATCAATTGGTCTAATTACATTCTTTTGGTTGAAAAACACGCAAAATATTACCAAAGAGAAAGCTGTGACTGATCTTGCTGATCGGAAAGCTGATACAGCCCAACGCCAATGAGGCGAAATTGAAAATGTTTCGGAATATGCATTTCAATGAGTAGCTGTTGCAACACCTGTTCCAGTTGTTGCCGATTTTGCAAAGGCTGTTTGAAACTCTTGCTGTGTTGTAAGACCTGAAAATTTTTTAACTTGAGTTTGGCTGAAACGCCGCGTGCGCAAAGTTGTTTGCGTTCTAAACTGTTCCAGACTTGGTCAATCAGTCGAGGCCAAGAGTTCTGGCATTGGGTTAAGGTCAGGTCATCATCAAAGGTAGTTTCTTTGGAAATTTGTTGGCGTTCGCGCTCCGCCTGAACCGGACGTTCATCAATCCCTTGAGCATAGAGAAAAAGCTGTTTGCCATATTTTCCAAAATGTTGAACTAGCACATTCTGCTCAATTTTTTGTAAATCTCCCAGCGTTTGCAATTGCAGCAGCTTGAGCTTTTCTTGCATCACTTTTCCCACACCGGGAATTTTTTTCAGTGGTAAATCCTGAATAAACTGCTGTACCTGTGAGGGCTTAATGACACAAATACCATTCGGTTTGTTCCAGTCTGAAGCAATTTTAGCTAAAAATTTATTTGGCGCGACTCCGGCAGAGGCTGTTAAACCAGTCGCTTGGAAAATATCTTCCCTTATCCGCATGGCCACTTCGGTGGCACTTGGAATATTTTCCAGATTTTCAGTCACATCTAAATAAGCTTCATCTAAAGACAAAGGCTCTATCAGTGGTGTGTAATGTTGAAACACCTGATGAATTTGCGCAGAAATGGCACGATATTTTTCAAAATTGGGCTCAATCACGATTACATGTGGACAAAGCTTTCGGGCCTGTGACATCGACATGGCAGAGCGCAAGCCAAACTCTCGCGCAGGGTAGGAGGCTGCACAAATCACTGCCCGTGGATGATGTGAAGACACCACCACAGGCAAATGCTTTAACTCCGGCCGGTCTTTCAGTTCCACGGATGCAAAAAAGGCATCCATATCGATGTGAATGATTTTTCTCATGCAGTCCCAAATTCTGCCTGTACATGCTGGGCTTCAGTATCTCATCTTCATCGATCAGATTGTAGAGCAGGATCAAGTGGATACGACACAGGCTGACTGAGTAAAACTAGACGGGTTTGTTGTAGTTCAGCCGCTTGAATCAGTATTTTTAGACTTTGCTCGGCGTGATCTGCCAAGTAGGGTAAAAACTCCAAAGGCTGGTCAATCGGCTTGAAAAAATTATCCCAATGAATAGGCACAACCACTTTAGGTTTTAAGGTTCGCAGAGTTTGATCGAGATAGTTTTGCTGAAACCCTTCCGATTGGCGTGACAACTGGGCAATGCCTAAAAATAAAATATCTACCTTTGAATTTTTCAGTTGATCCGGTACAGCACCGGTACTGGCTTTGACTAAAATGCGCTGACCTGAATGTTCAATCAGATAGTCAAAACTATGGCCTTCCTTAAATGCCGAGAAGCAGGCAGGAAGTTGTAGCGGCCGGGTAATTTCCTCTCCCTAGTCATTATTGACGGCAGTAGATGGCGTATGTTGTGACGGAATAGCGGTGACCTTAAACTGGCCAAACAGCATGGGTTTAAAAGGCTGGACGGGTAGCTGTTGCTGTTCTGGAACATGTCCGCCGCGGGCAATATTTAAGCTACTGTTTGAACCAATAATTTTGCTGTTCGGGAGCTGTTTTCCGAGTTCGGCAATATCGAGAGCATGATCATAATGTGAATGGGTCACCAGGATGGCTTGAGTTCGTTGTAATTGATATTGGGCTATGACCTGTTTGAGAATTTGGGATTGACTTTGGATTTTGGTGAACCGCACCTGTCTAATGGAAGGACGGCTAAAGAAACCGTCAATCAAGATCTGAGATTGGCCATCATCAAACAGCAGGGTGGAAATGCCAAAGAATTTGACCTTGAGCTTGGAAGATGTGGCTACTTGTGCAGATGCCTTATATTGTCATTTTTGAAAATCAGACACTTGACCTGAAGGTTGCAGTAGCAGAACCACGGCAGCCACCAGAATAAGTATGCCGATACCGAACGCCAGCCAAAATCCTTTTTGATTTGCCATAATTTTCCTGTTTTTTATGCAGTTTTATTTTTATTATGGATTAAGATCGAAGCTTATCTTGTTATTTTTTAGGTAAATTTTCAACCTTTTTAATTGGATAGACACCATTGCCTTCTAAAAAGTGCATCCAGTCTTCTTTATCACCATTAAATACATTCAAGTCCACTTCTTTAGGGATGCCTTTAATTTGTCCCTGATTGGTATGCTGCCAGAACAGCCATTTCGGATTGCCTTTTAAATCCGGTTTGCCGTGATATTCACGTACCCAAAGTGGTGTTTTTGTAAATTCCCCAGCCAAAATAATGTTATAGAAGGCTTTGGAGGTATAAAAAATCGGTTGTTTGCCATAATGCTGAGATAGCCGATCATGCATGACCTGAATTTCTTTAAGTAGCTGTTCCCTGGTATAGGTGTTGATGCAGTGACTGTCATATTCCAGATCAATCACCGGTGGCAGGGCATCAGCTTTATTGGGCACGGTTTCAATAAAATTTTGTGCCTGAATTGCGCCATCACGACATAAACGGTAAAAATGATAGGCGCCCACAGTCAAACCCTGTTCACGGGCTTGTAACCAATAGTCCTGAAATTTTCGATCTTTAAAATCGCCGCCTTCGGTAGCTTTCAGATAGACAAATTGATAACTTTTCGGTGAAATCTGTTGCCACTGAATATCGCCCTGATGATGTGAAACATCAAAACCTTTGACCGGATATTCCTGTGCAGAGGCAGGATTATGGTGCAAAACAAAAACATACAATACGATTGCAACACAGCTCAGCATGAGACCAATGCAAGAGGCATACAGCTTGTGATGATTGGATTTGGCTAATCGTTTTTTAGGCATAAAATAATTTGTGATGTTTTATCAAGCACATGATAACGCGATCTGAACATTCAGACCACGTAGTTTCTGATGCCAGCTGATTATACTGGGGTGTGGCGTGGAATTTGCCAGAAAATTGCTGCGGTAATCAGGTTAATGCAGCCGAGGAGGATCAGGGTGCTATGAAAAGCCGTCACGATTTGCTCGCTACCGAAATAGGCCGTAAACAGGTTCACCAAGGTGCCGGCTAAAGCTACCCCTATACTCATCGACACCATCATGATCATGGACAGGAAGCTGTTACCACTGCTGGCATCCTGTTGCGGTAAATCCTTTAGGGTCAGGGTATTCATGGAAACAAACTGCAAAGAATTCAGCATGCCAAAAATAAAGAAATGCAAGGTTCTTAACCAGATTGGAGTCTCCGCCGTGCTCAGGGCAAAACTGGCAATACATGCTCCGACCAGTAAGGTATTCACCAACAATACCTTACGATAACCAAAGCGTTGAATAATCTGCCGGATAATCGGCTTGGAGGCCAGAGAACCCAGTACGGTCGGAATCATCAACAGACCGGTAATAAATGGTTCAAAACCGAAAGCCACCTGTAACATCAGCGGAATTAAAAAAGGTATCGCGTTGCCGCCCAAGCGCGCAAAGAAATTACCCACAATACCAATGGCATAAATGCGATTGCTAAATAATGTGCTACGAAACAGCGCATTGTGATGGGTATGCGCATGAATGGCATAAAGGATAGCTGCAAATATCCCCGCAATCACCAGCGCAATACTCCACCATAGTGACTGATGTGGACTGGCAAAATTTTCAATGCCCAGTGAAAGTCCTACCATGGCAATAACCAGTAAAATAAAACCTGAAAAATCAAATTTTTTGACGCTAGGCTCGGTCACATTTGGCATCGCTTTAAAGGTAATCAGGCAACCTAAAAACCCCATTGGAATATTAATTAAAAAAATCCAGTGCCAGGAGGTAACTTCAACCATCCACCCACCCAGTGTCGGACCAATCAGTGGACCCACCAGACCGGCCAGACTCATCAAGCTCATGGCCGATAAAAACTGGCTGCGCGGAATGACCTTGAGCATGGCCAGACGGCCTACCGGAAGTAACAATGCGCCACCAATCCCCTGAATGACCCGATAAACCAGCAGTTCATTTAAGCTGTTGGCCAATCCACATCCCAGCGATGCCAAGGTAAACACAATAATGGCTGTAAAGTAGGTATTGCGTACGCCAAAACGGTCGGCCAGCCAGCCGCTTAAGGGAATACAGGCTGCTACCGAAAGCACATAGGCCACCACCACACTATGCATTTGCAGCGGATCTTCAGCCAGATTTTCGGCCATCGCCGGAATTGCGGTATTGACAATGGTGGTGTCCAGACCTTGCATGAAGAAACCGATCGATACCAACAGAACCAACAGTCGGAATTCAGGTTGTAGGGCTTGATGCGAAGGAGTGGCATTCATAACAATATTAAAGTGATTTTTTACAGAGTTTAAAGCAATACGTTCAAAGTGGTGTAATAAAAAGTTGTGCTATCCATTATGGGACAGCACTGTCTGGAGCTCGCTTTTTTGTATTGGGGCATCCGCTTAAATGGCAAAGTGTTTCGGGGCACCCAAATTTTTAATGGCATTGAGAATCTGGTCGGCATGATTGCAGATAATCAGTTTGGCCCGATGCTGAGGCGGTAAAAAGCCTTCAGTAACAGCATGATCCAGCTGGCTAATCAGGGCATCATAAAAGCCATTCACGTTATACAGCATCATGGGTTTCTGGTGCTGATTCAACTGTCCCCAGGTGGCAATTTCCAGAATTTCTTCAAAGGTGCCCAAGCCACCTGGCAAGGCCACAAAGGCACTGGCACGCTCGGCCATCATGGCTTTGCGCTCATGCATGCTCTGTACAATGTGTAACTCAGTCAGCTGGTGATGCGCGATTTCATAATCCAGCATAAATTCAGGAATCACCCCGACCGTTTCACCGCCACGCTGTCTGACTGCATCTGCCACTTGTCCCATGAGACCAATACTTGCGCCACCATAGACCATGCCGAAACCCAGGTCTGCCAGTGCCTGAGCCAAAGCGATGGCTTTTTCCTGATAAATTGATTTATTGCCTGAACGTGAACCACAGTAGAGTGCTATTAAAGGTTGAGTTGTTTTGGGAGTAGGATTGTTATGTTTAGGAGTCATTTTTAATACACTGTTCATCATTATATTTTTACCATAGCATTTTATTTTTTCAGTCTCTAGCTTAACTGTTAAATATGACACGGCGTGATCAACCTTATATAGACTTTGCAAAGATTTGTTGAAATTGGCTGAGCAAATAACAGCGCAGTACGGAAAAAAGGATGAATTTCTACCTCATCTTGCTATACTAAAAATCTGTTTTCCAACAAATGAATCAACATGGGTAGTGGTTGTCCTCGCTCTGAACACTTCAATGCTTCCGCAAAAAATATAGAGAATGCTGTTCATCGCATATTCAGCGATTTTAATATGAACCTTCTAAAATCAGTCCCTCATCATCCTGCACAGGAGAACATCCAATGATCTTGGAATGGATGTCAGATCCATCGGCATGGATTGGACTGGCAACTTTAGTGGTTCTAGAAATTGTGCTGGGTATCGACAACCTGGTTTTTATTGCGATTTTGGCGGAAAAATTGCCGCCAGAACAGCGCAATGCAGGCCGTATTGTTGGCTTAATGATGGCTTTGTGTATGCGGTTGATTTTACTTGCATCCATTGCCTGGGTAGTCACCTTAACTCAACCATTGTTCCATGTTTTAGATCATCCTTTTTCCGGTCGTGACCTGATTTTGTTGTTTGGTGGTGTGTTCCTTTTATTTAAAGGCACCATGGAGTTACATGAGCGCATAGAAGGCGTTCAGCCGCAAAAAGAAGACAATCCTGTACATGCTGCCTTCTGGATGGTGATTGTTCAGATTGTGGTGCTTGATGCAGTATTCTCTCTGGATAGCGTGATTACTGCAGTCGGCATGGTCAAAGACCTGTCGGTGATGATGATTGCGGTGGTGATTGCTGTCGGCATCATGCTGTGGGCATCGAAACCGCTGATGAATTTCGTCAACAAGCATCCGACCGTAGTCATTCTATGCCTCGGCTTCTTGATGATGATTGGATTCTCACTCATTGTTGAAGGTTTTGGTTTCCATATTCCAAAAGGCTATCTATACGCCGCAATTGGTTTCTCTGTGGTGGTGGAATTTATCAACCAAACCATGCGCCGTAATCAGGAAAAGATGGTGACCACTACCGACTTGCGTTACCGTACTGCTTCTGCCGTGATGCGCATGCTGGGTGGTAAGTCAGAATCGCAAAATAATGAAGCTGAAGATGTACTGGCAACCCGTGCCTTTGCCGATGAAGTCTTTAATGAAGATAATGGTGTTTATCACAGCGTGATGGTGCAAGGGGTACTTGGACTGTCAGAGCGGCCAGTGAAATCGGTGATGACACCGCGTCCGGAACTGGAATGGATTGATCTGGATGAAGATGATGCTTCCATTAAAGAACAGTTATTAAGCACCACCCATTCGCGCTTGATTGTGGCGCATGGCGAACTGGACAATATTGCCGGTGTGGTACTGACCCATAAAGTCATGAACGATTATATCGAAACCGGAAAGCTGAATTTTGAAGGTCATTTACGTGAACCGGTGATTGTGCATGAAAATGCCCAGGTGTTGATGGTGATGGAGCAGTTACGCCAGGCACCGTTACAAATAGCAATTGTATTGAATGAATATGGTTCAATTGAAGGGATTGCCACCCCGATTGATGTACTTGAAGCCATTGCCGGTGAATTCCCGGATGAAGACGAGTTTGAAACAGCTGCCGAAAGTCTGGAAGATGGGACTTTAATCCTGGAAGGTTCAACCGATATTCGCCATGTTTCCTTGCTTTTAGGTTGTGATTTGGTGGATGAATCTGAACAGTATTCAACGCTTTCCGGTTATATCCTGTTCCATCTGGGGCGTTTGCCGGAAAGTGGTGCCAAGCTGGAAGCAGACAACTATATCTTCGAGGTTGTCACCATGGAGGGCCATAAAATTGATAAGGTTCATATTATCCCGCTCAATCAAGATGCGGCTGAAGATTAATTTCATTCTGCGCAGATGAGTTTTAAACACCAAGATTGAATTAAAATAGCCCGCATAGTCGGGCTATTTTATTGCTCATTTAAATGGGAAAAATTGATGTCAGAAACACAGTGTCCATGTGGTCGAGGCGATTACGCCAGCTGTTGCCAACCTCTGCATTTGGGGCAGGCCCAAGCGCAAAGTGCAGAACAGCTGATGCGTTCGCGTTATAGTGCCTTTGCCAAGCATGAAATTGACTACATTGTTAAAACCACCGCATTAGGCCAGCAACAGGCGCTGGATGTGGCTGCGATTGCCGACTGGAGTAAAGCCAACCAGTGGCTTAAGCTTGAAGTGGTGCAGGCTCAGGAAAAACTGGACAAGCACCATGCTCAGGTTGAATTTAAGGCCCATTATCATGATGGCAAACAGGCTCAGGTTCATCATGAAATTTCCCATTTTGTGAAGCATGAAGGTGCATGGTATTTCCTTGATCCGACCACAGCTATGCACGTCACCATGAAACAGCCGTGTATTTGTGGTTCAGGGAAAAAATTTAAGCAATGTTGTGTACAATACCTGTAATTTTCCGCTAAATTTGCCTTAGAATAGCGCGCATCAATTACCCTCAGGGGAAGCAGGGCAATGTTGCTATTGGTCATTTATATTATTGCGATTACGGCTGAAGCTATGACAGGCGCACTGTCGGCAGGCCGGCGTAGTATGGATTGGTTTGGTGTAACGCTGATCGCCTGTGTGACTGCACTGGGTGGAGGTTCGGTTCGCGATGTGCTGCTGGGACATTATCCGCTGACCTGGGTCAAGCATCCCGAATATCTGGTGCTAACCTGTGTGGCTGCCTTTGTCACCATCCTGATTGCCAAATGGATGCGCCATTTACGTTCCATCTTCCTGATTCTCGATGCCTTGGGCCTGATTGGTTTTACCATCATTGGCTGTCAGATTGCCTTGCAAATGGGGCATGGTTTTGTGGTTTCCGCGGTCGCCGGGGTGTTAACCGGAGTATCCGGCGGTATTCTGCGTGATATTCTCTGTAACGACGTGCCTTTAGTATTCCGCCGTGAACTGTATGCCAGTATTTCCTTTGTTTCCGTGATTTGTTATTGGATTTGTCAAGATATTGGCTTCTCGCTGGAGGTCACGGTTATTTCGACCTTAATCTTCGGTTTCTCTTTGCGCTGCATCGCCATCTATTTTGGCCTGGAAATGCCGAAATTCATTTATAAAGATGACGATGACCAGTCCGCATCTTCCAAAGATGCTTCATAAAATGACCGCCATAGGATGAATGACCGACGAAATAAGCGGTCATCATCTGTAAATTGGCGTATAAAAATCAATACAACTATAAATCCTGTTGGGAAAGCAGCATCTATTCTTTCACCAAATCAGAGCTCTTGTTATGGATTTAGTCTCACGCATACAACGCTTACCGATTGGTAAGTTTCACTATACCTTGCTATGGGTGATCGGTCTCGGCTGGATGTTTGATGCCATGGATACCGGATTGATTTCCTTTATTCTGGCAAAAATGGCCGAAGACTGGGCCATGACCCCGGATGATAAAAGCTGGGTGGTTTCCATCGGTTTTATCGGCATGGCGATTGGTGCGGTGTGTTCAGGCGGCCTTGCGGATCGTTGGGGACGTAAAACGGTCTTTGCCTCAACCTTGGTGATTTATAGTCTGGCCACTGCTGCCTGTGCTTTTGCGCCGAACCTGACCTGGTTACTGGTGTTCCGTTTCATTGTCGGACTTGGACTGGGGGGTCAGTTACCTGTGGCCGTGACGCTGGTGAGTGAATATATTCCTGCCCATGTCCGCGGGCGCTTTATTGTGTTGCTGGAAAGTTTCTGGGGGCTCGGTTGGCTGGTTGCAGCACTGGTTTCGCGTTTTATTATTCCTGATTTTGGCTGGCATGCCACTTTCCTGATTGGCGGGATTCCTGCGCTGTATGCGCTGGTGATCTGGAAAATGGTTCCGGAATCGGTTCCGTACTTAATTAACCGTGGTCGTTTTGAAGAAGCGCATGCCTTGGTGAAAAAAATTGAAGCCAAATGTGGTGTAGAAGTCATTGAAATATTTCAGGTCAAACCGGTGGCTGAAAAGCATGACATTAGCTTCTCTCAGCTCTGGTCAGGCATTTTTGCCCGTCGTACCCTGATGCTGTGGCTGATCTGGTTTGGGATCGTATTTTCCTACTACGGTATTTTTACCTGGCTGCCAAGTTTGCTGGTCAAAGAAGGCTATACCATCGTACAGTCTTTTGAATATGTACTGGTGATGATTTTAGCGCAGCTTCCGGGTTATTTAGTAGCAGCTTGGCTCGTTGAAAAGTTAGGTCGTAAGGCTACGCTTGCAGGCTTTATTGGGATGTGTGCACTGTCTGCCTACTTCTTTGGTCAATCGGACAATGTGACCCAGATTGTGGTGTGGGGTTGTTTGATGTCCTTCTTTAACCTGGGTGCTTGGGGTGTGTTATACACCTATACGCCAGAACAGTATCCAGCCAATATCCGTGCCTTCGGTTCTGGTTGGGCCGGAGCCATTGGTCGTATTGGCGGTATTTTTGCGCCATTTGCGGTGACTCATATGATGGTGCTCGATCATGGTTTTAGTTATGTGTTTATGATGTTTACTGCAGTTTTAATTGCCGTGGCACTGATCATTCTGGTGTTGGGTGAAGAAACCAAAGGCAAAACTCTGGAGTCGATCGGTTTATAAAATTGCCGATTTTTTAGTTGATTGACCCTTATAAAATGGATATTTTTAGTCCATAAGACACAATTTGTCGCAGAGTGTGGGTTACTGCCCTTGTGTAGTCTGCACCTGCGACATAGCATAACAACGTAGATACAAAAACGAATTATTTAGGATTTCACGCTTTTATGACCAGCCTTGTGCATCATGCGACAGAAAATCGTTCCGTAGCCGAATTTACTGAACAAGCTTACCTTAACTATGCCATGTACGTGATTATGGATCGTGCATTGCCGCATATCAGTGACGGTTTAAAACCGGTACAGCGTCGTATTGTCTTCGCGATGAGTGAACTGGGCTTAAAGCATAGCGGCAAGCCAAAAAAATCTGCCCGTACCGTGGGTGATGTACTCGGTAAGTACCATCCGCATGGTGACTCTGCCTGTTATGAAGCCATGGTGCTGATGGCACAGCCATTCAGTTATCGTTATCCTTTTATTGAAGGTCAAGGTAACTGGGGTTCACCGGATGATCCGAAATCCTTCGCGGCGATGCGTTATACCGAAGCCAAGCTGTCGCAATACAGTGAAGTGCTGTTGTCTGAACTGGGGCAGGGCACCTGTGACTGGCAAGACAACTTTGATGGTTCCATGAAAGAACCGGTGAACTTGCCTGCACGCGTACCGAATATTTTATTGAACGGCACCACCGGGATTGCAGTCGGTATGGCCACCGATATTCCACCGCATAACTTGCGTGAAGTGGTCAAAGGCACCATCGCGCTGATTCGCAATCCGAATCTGTCCGATGAAAAAGTGGCGGAATATATTCCAGCGCCTGACTTGCCAACCAGAGCGGAAATTATTACTTCACCTGAAGAATTGCTCAAAATACAAACCACAGGTCGTGGCAGTTACCGTACCCGTGCGGTCTATAAAATAGAAAGAAATGAAATCGTGATTACCGACTTGCCGTATCAGGTGTCGGGTTCCAAAGTCATTACCCAGATTGCCGATCAGATGCAGGCAAAAAAATTGCCATTGGTCAGTGACCTGCGTGATGAATCGGATCATCAGAATCCAACCCGTCTGGTGATTGTGCTGCGTTCCAACCGCATTGATGCCGAAGCGGTGATGAGCCATCTGTTTGCGACCACTGATCTGGAATCCAGCTATCGTGTCAACATGAACATGATTGGTGCTGATGGCCGTCCGCAAGTGAAATCGATTCGTCGCATCTTGCTGGAATGGATCGAGATTCGTAAAAATACCGTAACCCGCCGTCTGCAATATCATTTAAATAAAATTGAAAAACGCCTGCATATTCTTGTAGGTCTGATCATTGCCTATTTAAACATTGATGAAGTGATTCGTATTATTCGTGAAGAAGATCAACCTAAACCGGTATTGATGTCTCACTTTAATATTGATGAAATTCAGGCCGAAGCCATTTTGGAACTCAAGTTACGTCACTTGGCACGTCTTGAAGAAATGGAAATGCGCCGTGAACAGGAAGAACTGGAAGCAAAAGCAGCCATTATTCGTGAACAACTGGCCAATCCTGAATCTTTAAAAGTATTGATCATCAATGAATTGAAAGAAGATGCAAAAAAGTTTGGCGACGACCGTCGTTCACCAATCGTGAAACGTGCTGAAGCACTTGCTATTAATGAACAGGACATGTTGCCGGTCGATCCGGTCACAGTGGTGTTGTCTGAAGCCGGCTGGATTCGTTCTGCCAAAGGCCATGAGGTCGATGCTGAAAATCTCAACTTCCGCGCCGGCGACCAATATTTAAGTCATGCCCAGGGTAAGTCTAATCAACGGGTCTATGTCCTGGACGATACCGGTCGAAGTTATGCGCTGGCCATTAACAGTCTGCCATCGGCACGTGGTTTGGGTGAACCTTTAAGCTCCAAACTATCACCTGCCAGCGGCGTCGGGTTTATTCAAATCTTTATTGCCGAAGATGACACTGAAGTTTTGGCCTTAAGTTCTAAAGGTTATGGTTTTAAAACTCAGGCTAAACAGCTGGATACCAATGCCAAAGCCGGTAAATCCTTCCTGACCGTGCCGGAAGATGCTAAAGCGATGCCACTGCAGGCAATAGAACAGGCGACCCATGTAGCCTTGCTTAGTTCAGCGGGGCGTATGCTGGTGGTCGATTTGTCAGAATTACCAAGTCTGAATAAAGGTAAAGGTAATAAATTGATACAACTCGAAACAAAAGATCAAATTGTATCCATGACAATGCTTAATTTAGATGAAATAATTCAAGTAGTTGCTGGACAGCAACAATTAAAACTAAAAGGCGATGATCTTCAAAAATATATTGGTAAGCGAGGCAGTAAAGGTCAACTCTTACCACGAGGATATCAAAAAGCAAATAGACTGTTCATTCAAAGATAAAACTAGCATCCCGGATACGAAATACGCTATATATGGTTAATTCGTGCAAATGGATGCTTTGTTGAACACCATAAAAGGAAAAAACTAGGTTCAGCAAAGAAAAAAACAGTTTAAAAACTAAGGATTAAGATTGGAGTAATACGCATTATGGAAAAGATTTGGTTCGCTGAATACCAAAAGACAGGGATTCCGGAAACTGTAGAATTACCTGCTGAAAATACCTCATTGGTTGATGTATTTGAACGTAATTTTCAAAAATTTGGCTCACGTGACGCCTTTATTTTCATGGATAAAGTTCTCACTTTTAATGAGTTGGAAGAAGCAAGTCGTAAATTTTCAACATATTTACAAAGTTTAGGTTTGGAAAAAGGTACACGTGTGGCGGTGATGATGCCAAACGTCCTTCAATATCCTGTCGTGGCATTGGGTATCTTCCGTGCCGGTCTGATATTGGTCAATGTAAACCCGTTATATACGTCGCGTGAGCTTGAGCATCAGTTAAATGACTCAGGTTCGGAAGTGCTTGTTATTGTTGAAAACTTTGCAACAGTTTATCAGGCTATTATTGGTAAAACTCCTGTGAAGCACGTTGTCGTCGCTTCTGTGGGCGATATGCTAGGTGCCTTAAAAGGTACACTGGTGAATTTTGTGTTACGTTCAGTACGTAAGCAAATCCCAGCTTGGAATATTCCAGGACATATCCGTTTTAACGCAGCAATGGCTAAAGTGAGCGCAAGCAACTATAAACGTCCTAACCTCACGCTCAGTGATACAGCGGTACTTCAATATACCGGTGGTACTACAGGTGTTTCTAAAGGTGCTGAACTGACCCATCGTAACTTGGTTGCGAACATGTTGCAGTGTGACGGTATTTTCCAAAGTAAATTTGGTGCTCAAGATGGGCAACCGGATGACCGTATTTTCTGTGCCTTACCGCTTTATCACATCTTTGCATTCATGGTGTGTGCGTTGTACGGTATGTATAAAGGTCAAGCCAACGTGCTTATTCCAAACCCGCGTGACTTACCTGCGGTAATGAAAGAACTGCGTAAATACCAGCCATCATTCTTCCCTGCAGTGAATACCTTGTTTAATGCATTGGTAAACAATGAAGAATTTAAACAGCTTGATCATAGCAAACTGAAAATGGCTATGGGTGGTGGTATGGCGGTATTGCCTTCTACTGCTGAAGCATGGAAGAGAGTTACCGGTACCAATATCATTGAAGGTTACGGTTTATCTGAAACTTCACCTGTTGCAACAGCGAATCCACCGCAATCAACTGAATTCAGCGGTACCATTGGTATTCCATTGCCACTGACTGAAGTTGCTATTCTGGATGATGATGGCAATGAAGTTGCTCTGGGTGAGCAAGGCGAAATCTCGATTCGTGGTCCACAAGTCATGAAAGGCTACTGGAACCGTCCAGATGAAACTGAAAAAGTGATGATCCATGGTTTCTTCCGTACCGGTGATATCGGTGTAATGGATTCTCGTGGTTATATCAAGATTGTCGATCGTAAGAAAGACATGATCTTGGTGTCTGGCTTTAACGTTTATCCTTCAGAAATTGAAGAAGTGATTTCTAAGCATCCGAAAGTATTGGAAGTTGCTGCGATTGGTGTACCTGATGAAAAATCAGGTGAAGTGCCTAAACTGTTTGTTGTGAAAAAAGATCCATCACTGACAACTGAAGAAGTACTTGCTTTCGCTAAAGAAAACTTAACCGGTTATAAACGTCCTCGTTATGTTGAATTTATGGAAGAATTACCGAAGTCCAACGTAGGTAAAATCTTGCGTAAAGACTTGCGTAAAACTGCATAAATGCTGCAATAAAAAAAGCGCCGTGATCGGCGCTTTTTTTTATTTGGGCCTTAATCTTTTAACAGCCATCGATCAATATAGGGACGTGCTATGCTAAAAATACCGACAAAGGTAAACATGGTGCCAAATTGACGGCTAAAGCCGGGTAAATACAAGCTACCATAGCTGAAATAGTTATCGATGAGGCAATACACCAAAATACCGAATAACCAATACCATAAAGGTTGTCGTTTAATGGTGACCATCCATAAAGCTACAATTAAAATAATCAGGGTACCCAGCATAGACCAGGCATTCATATTGGCACAAATTGTAGCAACCAAGAATGCAACAATAGGCAATACGACTTTGAGTACACGATCCACTTTACGTTGATGTTGGCGTTGCTTTTCGAGTACATCAAACATTTTGTCTTGATCAGGATTGACCATCATGGATCCTTATTACTGATTTATAAAAACACTATAATTTACAAAAAATATTGCGAAAACACCATGCTATGATAGGCAGCATAAAATTTTAATGAGAAAAATGAGATGCAAAGCATTAGCGGAATAATCTATCTCATCTTAATTGCATGTTTATTGCCTTATGTTTTTACCACTATTGCAAAAAAAACAGCAGGTTTTAAAGCACGAGACAACCAGAATCCGCGCGAATTTTTGGCTAAAACCACAGGTTTAGCAGCACGTGCCCATGCGGTACAACAAAACAGTTTTGAAAGTTTACCTTTATTTATTGCCTCTATTTTAATGGCAGAATATATGGTGGTTTCTCAAAACATCATTATGACTTTTGGTGTGGCATATATTTTACTCCGTATTTTCTACGGAATCTGTTATTTAGCCAATTGGGCCACTTTGCGTTCCATTATCTGGACCTTATCCTTGCTGTGTCCGATTTGTCTGTTGCTACTGGTGATTAAATTAACCACCTGAGCCTGAAAATGTGAAAATACATATTTTCACCCACCAGATGTATAATCGAAAAGTTATTTAATACGCAAAAACCGTTATAATCGTTGCGGTTTAAAAAAGATTTAACTTGTTAAAGAGTGATGCTATGAGCTACAGCAATATCCCAGCGGGTAAAGATGCACCAAACGACATCTATGTAATTATTGAAATTCCTGCAAATGCAGCACCAATCAAATACGAAATCGACAAAGATTCTGATGCATTATTTGTAGACCGTTTCATGGGTACTGCAATGTTCTACCCAGCAAACTATGGTTATGTACCAAATACACTATCTCTTGATGGTGACCCATTAGACGTATTGGTTGTAACTCCACACCCGGTTGAACCAGGTTCAGTGATTCGTTGCCGTCCTGTGGGTAAATTGAACATGGAAGATGACGGTGGTGTTGATGCGAAACTGGTTGCAGTTCCACACGACAAATTAACTCCGATCTACAAAGATGTTCAAGAGTACACTGATCTTCCTCCGTTGTTGATCAGCCAAATCGAACACTTCTTCCAGCACTACAAAGACTTAGAGCCAGGAAAATGGGTTAAGTTAAGTGGTTGGGAAGGTGCTGATGTTGCGAAACAAGAAGTACTTAGCTCAATTGCAGCTTATACAGAAGCAAACAAATAATTGTTTGTTTCGAATTTAGCCTGAAAGGCTTACATAAAAAAACCTGCACATTGTGCAGGTTTTTTTATTTAGCTTAAATAAGCTGTGGAATTAGAATAATTTCACAGGAATATCCAGGAAAATGCGCCATTCATTGGTATCACCTATGTAATTACTTTGATAATCATTGCTTGCACGGTAGTAAGAATTACGTACGCGTAAGCTGGCATCTTTGGCAAAACCGCTTTGAACAGTATATTTCACCTGGTTAAAGAACTCGCGTTCTTGAGCATCGTCACTGATCATTGTTCCCTTATTATCAGTTGCTTTGATGTCCCAACCGTAAACGAACGCTGATGTCCAGGTTAAACCAGGAACATTCATTGCACCAAAGTCATAAGTATATTGAATTTGCGCTGATTTTTCGTCATTACCAATAAAGTCTGACAGATAAGAGTTTGGCATGTAAATGGTTTGATGACCGTCACCCACACCTCGACCTAAACCATAGTCATAACCAGTATTGCCTGAGTTTTGCTGGTAAGCCAACATGACATTATGCGGACCTTTGTTATAAGTACCAGAAACTGCCCAAATTGAGTTTTGGTAATCACCATCAGCTGGACCAATGAATGAATATAAGTTGCTATTGGCGCCACGATCCCATTCAGTATGATAGCCACTGAAGTCATAAGTGAGTGAACTGTTGTTGGCAAGATTTTGCTTAAAGTTTACATTGGCATAATGGCGTTCTAATTTATTTTTAATATCAGTACCATAATATGAAGTATTCAAGTTGTCATTAACTTGATATTTTGCACCCCATACCACTGCACGGTCTAGTTCATTACCATCTGAATTGATCTGGTCTGAATACTGGTTTTTAGTGAATTTACCTGCGGTTAGTTCCAGACCTTTAATTTCACGGCTTGTTACAAGGAAGCCGTCGAAATATTCAGGAACTAAACGAGCTGTATTGCTGGCTAATACAGGCAAGTCTAAAACTTGGGTACCATAACGTACATCAGTATTAGATACACGTGCTTTTACATTGGCACCACCACGGGTCCAGTGATCATAAGTATCACCTGCACCTTTGGTGAGTTGACCTTGACTGTTTAGGCCAGTTTCACGTGGAATCATACCATTACCGGCATGTTTATTTTCGCCCAATTTAAATGAAGCATCACCCACGACACCCACACCAAAACCTATCAAGCCTTTAGTGTAGCCGGAATCCAGCTTCACAATTGCTGTTTGAGCAAAAGAGCTGGTGTCATCTACACCATTTTTTTTGTCACGGCTTAAATAGCCTGTGCGCAACAATACAGAACCTTCTGCATCTTCAACAAAGCCTTTCGATTCGCTTTGCTCGCTAGCATATACAGTTGAAATTAAGGCAGCTTGAATTAAAACTGCTAAAGTAAGTTTTTTAGCTTTTTGCATTGGGAGAGAGCCTTATACAAAATGGGAGAAGAAATTGGCAGAATTGTATACGTAATGTATCGCAAAAAAAGCTTTTTTTAATACATTTTATTTAATTAAAGTTATAACTTGTTTAAATGTAAATTATACCTTTTGGTTAATAAAATATTAAAAAATTATTATTTGTGTAAATTTTTTTACAAAACAATATGATATTTTAACTCTAAATAAATTCTGGGCTAATGCCGATGCCTCATTAAAAATTGATAGAGAGTTGTAGTTTTGAAAAATGCTATTTTAGCGCCCTAAACTTTGATATAAGTCCTAAAACATGGCTTTTATCAACCAGTGATATCAGCAGAAACACCTCTTTATAATGATTTAATTTTTTAAAAAGTAGCAAGATCAGCTGATTTTTCCCTGAAATAATAAGATTTTTTGGTTAAAAAACTGGGTTTATATGTCGATTTTTTTGTTCAATAAATCTGCTTTAAAATGATAAAAAAATTGACCAAAAATTATAGAAAAAGTCTTAATTCTTATTGTTCGGTTTATCTTTGAGTAAAATCTTAATCATTTCATAGCTGGAATAAATTCTGCTAAGTCCACATAAGATTGTATTATTTTTTGCGCGCAATAAGTGCCTGATTTATATGAGTCGAAAATACGGTCTGATCATTAGCAAAAAAGTCCATATGAGGCTTTGGTGTATAAAATGTGGGCAGTGAGATGAAAATCATGATCTGTTTTTAGCTATCAGTTGGGCATAGGTACATAAAAGCTGATTCATCCTTGGTTTCGCAGCTATTGGCCAGTCTAGGCCAGGACTTTTGAATAATCGTGTGCAGATCAAGATTAAGGTTTTAAACATAATTTTGCAGGAGGTCATGCTCCCGACCTCTACTGCGATGCGTGCTTAATAGGTCAGTAAGTCAAGCATGGCCAATATTGCTTGATTAAAGCGTGAGAAGGTAGCAGCTTATTTTGATCCAGATTTTTGAGCCGGTGGATTTGGGTTTTAACTGGCCGATTTTAGTCAGAGAAGGAGTGCGATGCATAAATAAGCGTACGGTGAATATTTTTTGTGCACTTTTTCTAGGCATTTTTAGCTCCACTCGAAAAAACAGTCTCAAAATAAGGCAGGTTGTAAATAAATATTTAAGCTATATCAGCATGCAGGCCATCTAAAAGAGAGAAAGCTGTCAATCTGGTGAAGCTCGAAAAATGACTAGGTTTTGCTTTTATTTTTAAATAATAAATTAATAAATATCAATATATTAATATATTAATGGCGATTTACGGGCTAAAAATTACTATGTTATTTTTTAAACTGGCATAGCAATTGCTGATATCTCTTGAATCCATAAAAATCTGTCGGGGATCTATAAAATGCTTAAAAAATTATTTGCTGTGACCACTTTAGCTACTATGTCAGGTGCTGTATTTGCTGCAGATGCACCTGCCTTACCTTTTGGCCTGTCTTTTAGTGGTAGTGCAGCCGTCACTACAGACTATCGTTTCCGTGGTCTGACTCAAACAGAAAATGATCCAGCCGTACAAGCAGGATTCACGCTAGCTCATGCTTCAGGGTTATATTTTGGCTTGTGGGGTTCCAATGTGAATTTTGGCAGCGGCACACCTAGCCTGGAACTGGATCCATCGCTTGGCTATGCCACTACCCTTGAAGCTTTCAGTAGCAAACCGACATTAGATGTTGGGGTGGTGTACTATAATTATCCAAGTGCCACTGATCTGAGCTGGGTTGAATTATACGGTAAATTAGGCTTCAAGAGTGTGATTGCGGAAGGTGACAGCATTTTAACCAATCTCAATTATACCAATGACTATGCGGGTGTAGATGCCGACAGCTGGAATGTGAATGTGGGTTATTCAGTTCCATTTGGTTCATCAGGTTTTGGTGGGGTTGCTGCTGTAGGCTATACCGTTGTAGATGAAGACAAATATACCTTTAATGATGGTGATGATAATTATGTAGACTGGAAAGTGGGGCTAAGCTATGGCTTTAAATCCATTCCAGGTGCCAGTGCTGAACTGGCAGCTGTAGGAACCAATATTGATACTGATGGTTTATCGGATGTTGCAGAACGTGCGGTGGATACCGGTGCGGTATTTACCCTAACCAAAACATTCTAATTGTAATTTCAAGGCATAAAAAAACCTCCAAAGCATGACTTTGGAGGTTTTTTTATGGAGCTGATTGGGGGCTTCTGACATTTCGTCCCTTGCGCTAAAAATAAAGCAATGCTTTATTTTTGCTCATGTGGCAGAAAATGCAGCATGATAGCTGACATAACCTTGAGGTATATCTCCCTGAAAAGACAAAGCCTGAAAGTATTGAGCCGGAACATGTTCCAAGATTAGTTCAGGAACTGCCTTAAAACCAAATTGGGCATAGAAATCCGGATCACCTAAAACCACACAGCCTTTGGCTGCATGAGTTTTCAATTGGCTTAATCCGGATTGGATGAGTGCTGAACCTATCCCTTGCAATTGCCATTTTGGTAAAACAGTGACCGGCCCTAAGCCATACCAGCCTTGCACACCTGAAGAAATTTGTACCGGTGAAATAGCGATATGTCCCACAATGTGCTGATTTAAAACAGCGACCAAAGAAATGGTCAGGGCATTGGCTTTGCGCAGGGCAGAGACAATGAATTGTTCGTTATGACTAGAGTATTGCTGCTTTTGAAATGCCTGTTCAATCACATGGCTAATTGCCGTATCATCAGCAGGATTTTCACTACGAATCAGTAAATTATGCATCTTAGATTAGCCCTGTTGTGCCCGATAAGACAAAGCTTCGGTTAAATGCTGGCTTTGAATCTCGGTATGTTGCGATAAATCGGCAATGCTTCGCGCGACACGTAATACCCGATGATAGGCCCGGGCAGACAAATTCAAGCGTTGCTGTGCCATTTCCATAATTTTCTGAGCCTGCGCATCGAGGCAGGCAAACTGTTCAAGTTGCTGAGGCGTTAAAGCATGGTTCAGGCATTTTTGCCGTTGTATCTGCTGTTCATAGGCTTGAATCACCCGTTCCCGAACTGTATGTGAATTTTCAACCGCTGATGTATCTTGTAATTCGTGTGCCTGTAAAGGCGGCACATCAATATGCAGGTCAATTCGGTCCAGTAGCGGACCTGAAATGCGATTTTGATAACGTTTAATCGCATCTGCGGAACATTGGCAGCGAATATCCTGGTTAAAGGCATAACCACAAGGACAGGGATTCATTGCGGCAATCAGTTGAAAGTTGGCCGGAAAGGTAATCTGTCTTGATGCACGCGAAATCACAATTTCTTTAGATTCCAGTGGTTGCCTTAATACTTCCAGAACTTTACGATCAAATTCGGGCAGCTCATCTAAAAATAACACGCCCAAATGTGCCAGGGTAATTTCACCCGGTTTAGGATGTGAGCCACCCCCCACCAGGGCAATCGCGGAAGCGGTATGATGCGGTGCACGAAAAGGACGCTGCCCAAAGGGATGCGAGTTATTGGCAACCGAATAAATGCTGGCAACTTCTAAATTTTCTTGCATATCCAAGGGTGGCAAAATACTGGCCAAGCGGGATGCTAGTAGGGTTTTCCCGGTGCCGGGCGGGCCTTTAAACAGCAGTGAATGTCCACCTGCTGCGGCAATCTCGAGCGCACGTCGCGGGCGCAATTGACCTTTGACATCGGCTAAATCAAACTTGTACTGATTGATTTGGTTGCTGCTATGCGCTTGATATTGCTGAATCGGGTGCTGGCTAGATAAATGCTCACAGACATCTTTTAGATGATGGGCGGCAAACACTTCAAAATTGGGCAATTGCGAGGCATCTTGAGCATTTTGCTGCGGCAAGAAAAGATGATGTCCGGACTGTTGACAGGCAATGGCGATAGTCAAAATACCGGTGATGGGTCGAAGCTGACCATCCAGGGCGAGTTCACCAATAAATTCCAGATGATCTGTCACATTTTCAGGCAGTTGTCCCGAAGCGATTAAAATGCCCAAAGCAATGGGCAAATCCAGACGCGAACCATCTTTGGGCAAATCTGCAGGCGCTAAATTGATAGTGAGACGTTTGGTAGGAAATTGAAAACCACTATTGATAATGGCAGAACGGACCCGGTCTTTACTTTCACGAACTGCCGCTTCGGCAAGTCCGACAATAGTTAAAGAAGGCAAGCCCTGGCTGACATGCACTTCGACCTCTATCAGCGGGGCATGAAGTCCAAGCAGACCTCGAGTATAAATCTTGGCAAAAGACATTTATTATTGTTCCATTGTAGTGCGTTATTTTTAATCGTTTTTGGTCTTTTTATGCACTGAAAAAGTGCTTATTTATTGTTCTTTATTTTAATTTCTAAGGCTTCAACTTGTTTAAGCAGTTCATTTAATCGTAAATTGGCGGTATCGAGGGCAGTACGTTGTCGCTCGATTTCATCTCTAGACACCAGATCCATCTTGCTGACAGCTTCATTCAGTAAGGCACGTAAATTATGTTCAACATCCTTTTTCGGTTGATCAAGTTGTTCCATGATGGCTTGTAATAGGGTTTCAATCATTGCAGTGTCCATATAGTGATGGAGAAGTGGCGCTAGTGTAGCATTGCTCAAACCTAGACCATAGTCCCATGCGACCGGATATAACTTTATCCGATATGTAAAATCGTTAATTTTATAGTAAAAATGTCTACTTTTTGGAATTCAGACTACATCTAAAAGTATAAAATAGGTTATAAAGAAAACTCGTGTCAAAGTTTCTAATTCCCCCAACCTTAGAATTTTTGGCACGAAATTTGAACATAAAACCTTACTGGTGAAAGAAGCCGAAGGAAAACAAACATGAAGCTCGTAACTGCAATTGTAAAACCCTTTAAATTAGATGACGTGCGTGAAGCACTCTCTGACATTGGTGTTCAAGGGATCACCGTAACTGAAGTCAAAGGCTTTGGTCGTCAAAAAGGTCATACTGAACTTTACCGTGGTGCAGAATATGTTGTTGATTTCTTGCCTAAAGTAAAAATTGAAATCGCGATTAGCGATGAAATGGTAGATTCAGTAATCGAATCGATTACGCGTGTAGCAAGCACAGGTAAAATTGGTGACGGTAAAATTTTCGTTACTAATTTAGAACAAGTCATCCGTATCCGTACCGGTGAAACAGGTGCAGATGCTGTTTAATTTGGCATGAAGTTTGCTGAGTAGCTAATAACTCAAAAAACTAGGTTGGGGGATACGAATGAAAAAAATGCTCATTGCGCTGAGTTTATCTGGCGCACTTTTAGGTGGTTCTGTTGCATGGGCTGAAGAAGCCGTCACAGCAGCATCCACTCCTGCTGAAAATGTAGCAGTCGCTAATACTGCTGATACATCATTAACAACAAATTCTGAATTAGCTGCGGCACCTGCTCCAGCTGAACAAACAGCAGCACCTGCGAAAGAAGAACCAAAATTAGATACAGGTGATACATCATGGATTTTAGTGTCTACAGCACTGGTTTTATTGATGACCATTCCAGGACTCGCATTATTTTACGGCGGTATGGTTCGTAAGAAAAACGTACTTGGCACTATGGCACATAGCTTTGTTGCGGCAGCCATTGTCAGTATTACTTGGGTGGTGATTGGCTATACACTGGCTTTTGGTAGTGGCAATGCTTTCATTGGTAATTTAGATAAAATCATGTTATCTGGAATTACGACCACTGCCTTAACCGGAACAATTCCAGAAATTCTGTTTGTTATTTTCCAAATGACATTTGCCATCATTACTGTAGCCATTATTACCGGTTCGATTGCAGAACGTATGAAATTTGGTGCCTTTGTTGCATTCATTACGATTTGGAGCGTGGTTGTTTATGCACCAATTACTCACTGGGTATGGGGCGGCGGCTGGTTAGCTAATGATGGTGCGCTTGATTTTGCAGGCGGTACGGTGGTGCATATTAACTCGGGTGTGGCAGGTTTAGTCGCTGCATACATGCTGGGTAAGCGTATGGGCTTGGGCCGTGAATCTATGGCTCCACATAACCTGACTTTAACCGTGGTCGGTGCAAGCCTGGTATGGGTAGGCTGGTTCGGTTTCAATGGTGGTTCTGCACTCGGTGCAAACGGTTCAGCCGGTTATGCACTTATTGCTACACAAGTTGCTGCTGCCGCTGCTGCAATTGCCTGGTTGATTACTGAAAAATTGATTCGTGGTAAAGCCTCTGTATTGGGCGGTGCATCTGGCGCAGTTGCAGGTTTGGTGGTGATTACACCGGCAGCAGGTTTCGTGACTGTAGGTGGTGCATTGGCTATGGGCTTGATCGGCGGTGTAGTGTGCTTCTGGGGGATTACAGCACTTAAGCGTGCTCTGAAAGCGGATGATTCTTTGGATGCCTTTGGTCTGCATGGTGTAGGCGGTATTGTCGGTGCCATCCTGACTGCAGTGTTTGCAAGTGAATTCATCATGGGCGATAAAGTACCGACAGACATGATGCATCAATTATGGGTGCAACTTGAAGGTGTACTGGCAACCATCGCTTACTCTGCAGTATTGACCTTTATCATTCTGAAAGTGATTGATCTGGTGATTGGTATCCGTGTTGCGAGTGATGACGAACGTATGGGTCTTGACCTGAGTCAACATGGCGAACGTGTAGAATAATATAAAAACCTATAATCAATATATTGTGTAAAACAGCCCGTCAGGGCTGTTTTTTTTCCATATCTTGCGTAAGCCTCTACAAAGAGCAGAATTTTTGCTACACTCTAAATCCGATTTGATTTGTTCAATTAAACCGCTATGCATTGTCCATTTTGCAACGCTGCAGATAGTAAAGTGATCGATTCGCGTTTGGCTGCTGAAGGCTGTCAGATTCGTCGCCGTCGTGAATGTATCAGTTGTGGTGAACGTTTTACCACCTTTGAAACCTATGAAGTGGTAATGCCAAGAGTCATTAAATCCGATGGCAAAAGCGAACCTTTTGATGAGGCGAAAATGCGTCGTTCACTGATGCATGCTTTACAAAAACGCCCGGTGACTCAAGAACAGATTGAAACGGTACTCAGTGATATCCAGTTGCAGATTCGCCGTTTAGGTGAGCGCGATGTCAAATCTCGTACCATTGGTGAAATTGTGATGCAGGCTTTATTTGCCTTAGACCATGTCGCTTACGTCCGTTTTGCCTCGGTGTATCAAGACTTTCAGGATGTCGAAGCCTTCCGTCGTCAAATTGAACAAATGCAGCAGCGCGAACACTAAGATTTTATTTTCCAAGAGCCATTCAATGTCCGAGTTAAACCAAGATCTCATTCAACTAGATCAGCAGCAAGATCAGCTCTGGATGCAACGTGCTATTAAGTTGGCAAGACTTGGACAATATTCAACTAAACCCAATCCCAATGTCGGCTGTGTCATCGTTAAAGATGGGCAGCTGGTGGGTGAGGGTTTTCATCCTCAAGCCGGACAGCCGCATGCCGAAGTTTTTGCCATGCGCCAAGCAGGTGAGCAGGCACGTGGGGCAACGGCTTATGTCACTTTGGAACCCTGTGCGCATTATGGTCGTACACCACCGTGTGCCAAAGGTCTGGTCGAGGCCGGGGTAGCTAAAGTGATTATGGCTTGCCCTGATCCCAATCCCTTGGTGGCTGGCAAGGGTGTACAAATTCTAAAAGAGGCTGGCATTGAAGTTGCTGTCGGGATCTGTCAGGTAGAAGCTCATCAGCTCAACCACGGCTTCTTAAAAGCCATGGCTACGGGCATGCCTTATGTACGTTTAAAAGTGGCGTCCAGTCTGGATGGTCGTACTGCCATGGCATCCGGTGAATCGAAATGGATTACCGGAGCCGCAGCCCGTCAGGATGTACAGCACTGGCGCGCGATTTCAGGTGTCGTCATTACTGGCATTGAAACGGTACTTGCTGATGACTGCCAGCTGAATGTGCGTCAGCTGGATGGCATTGCCGATATCAGTATGATTGTGCAGCCTAAACGTCTGGTACTGGATCGCCAGGGACGTTTACCTCTGACTGCAAAAATACTCCAGCAGCCCGAAACGCTCATGGTGATGGGGCCGTTTCGTCAGGAACTGGCCGATTTGGGCGTGCTACAATTGCCAGTACAGCCTTTAAAAGACCTACTACAGACCTTATCTACCCAATATCAAATTTATGATGTGCTGGTGGAAGCAGGGGCAACATTATCCACGGCCTTTTTGCAGCAGCAACTGGTGGATGAAATGATCAGCTATGTTGCACCGACCTTTTTAGGTCAAACCGCTCGTGCGATGTTTAATGCGGAATTCGACCGTATGGCAGAGCAACTTCGATTTAAGCTCATCGACCTGGTTCAAGTCGGGAATGATGTGCGCTTAAGGTTAATCCCTTCTCAAGAGACAGTATGAATTCAGAGTCTTCGGTTTATCATAAACGTCGTCATTCAGCACGTACTACAGATGAATACCTTTTCAACCAGCTTGTTCCGTATTTAGGCAATAAGCGCCGGTTACTGCATCTGATTTTGGAAGCGCTTGAGAGTACGGGAACCTTAAATAGCCACAATGGCCGGGCGCCTATTTTTGCTGACTTTTTCGCTGGTTCTGGGGTGGTTTCGCGTCTGGCGCGACAAAATGGTTATCGTGTGATAGCCAATGACTGGGAACCTTACAGCCATGCTTTAAACAGCGCCATTTTATCGTGTACAGAAGCCCCGGCTTTTAAAGAGTTGGGCGGCTATCAAAAAGCTATTGATTATCTGAACCGTTTGCCTGAAGTGAAAGGCTGGGTCACGCATAACCTGTGTCCGCGCAATGACGAAATTTATGATCCGACCCGCGATCGCCTGTTCTTCAAACGCCGCAACGGCATGCGTATTGATGCCATCCGTCAGCAAATTGCCACCTGGCAGGCACAAGGTGCCATTAATGATGTGGAAATGTCGGCATTACTGGCTCCCTTGCTGTATTCAGCCAGTTTTGTCAGCAATACTTCAGGGGTATTTAAAAGTTTTCACCATGGTTGGGGTGGCAAAACCCAAACCGCTTTGGAACGGATTGAATCCTTACTCTGGCTGACGCCAAGCCGTTTCTGTGAAATCGGTGACCCGAAAAAACCGGCTGCGGAAATGTGGTGTGTCGATGCCCAGCATCTGGCCAACCAGATGAGTCATTTTGAGGTCGATATCGCTTATCTGGATCCGCCATATAATCAGCATGCCTATAGCAGTAACTATCATGTGCTGAATGCCTTAACCTTGTGGGATCAGGTGGATTTACCCAGCCCGGATACCAAAGGTTTCAAGAGCGGGATTGACCGGGCCTGGCGTAAAGAGCGTCCAAGCCAGTACAATTCATCCAAACATGCCAAAGATGCGTATGAGAAATTGTTGGCAACGATTAATGCACGTTATATTCTGACCAGTTATTCGACCGATGGTAATATTGAAGCCGGTGACTTGCTGCAGGCCAATCTGAAACGCGGCCGCGTCACCCTGCTCACTCAGGATGTTCCACGTTATCGGGTCAGCAAGCAGCGCCAGTCAGAACGTGCACGTGTACTTGAGTTTATTGTCATCACCGATACCCATGCCAAATCTGGCCCGCCGCTACGCCAACTCTTGGGTCAGCTGTACCATTTTGCTGAACTGGGCGGTGTCGATACCACCGGTGTAAGTACGCAATTGGCATTGTGGTAAAACAAATACAGCAAATAGAGAACAAGTTATGTTTACAGGCATTATTGAAAGTCTAGGTAAAGTGGAAAGTCTGCAAAGCGTGGGCGGTGATGTACGTTTGCGTATTGGTACCAACCTCGACATGTCTGATGTTCATTTGGGCGATTCGATTGCCACCAACGGGATTTGCCTCACCGTGATTGAATGGGGTGAAAACTGGTACGCTGCCGATGTCTCAAGGGAAAGTTTAAACCGTACCACACTGGGTAACTGGAAAGTCGGTCAGCGCGTGAACGTAGAAAAAGCCATGTTGCCGACGACCCGTTTTGGTGGACATATTGTCAGCGGCCATGTTGATGCGGTTGGGGAAATTACCCTGGTACGTGAAGACGCCCGCTCCATTTATTATGAAGTGACTGCACCGGCTGAAATTGCCAAATATCTGGCAGAAAAGGGTTCGGTAACGGTGGATGGCATTAGCCTGACCATTAACCACCTGCGTGGCAATATCATCAGCCTGAATTTGATTCCGCATACTGCAGAACGAACCAATATTGGGACCTGGAAAACTGGTGCCAAAGTGAATCTGGAAGTGGATGTATTGGCACGCTATATCGAGCGTTTAATGCTGGGTGACAAAGCTGCCGACACCAAAGAACAGTCAAAAATAAGCATGGCTTTTCTGGCAGAAAATGGCTTCTTGAAGTAAAACATCCTAGAATAGAAAACAGTCTGATTGAAAAAACCAGGCTGTTTTTTTATTTTTAGTTTTTATTTTTAATAAGTTATGAAAATAATGTGGTTAAAGTGAGTAGCTGAAGATGCTTGATTTTCTAATGCATATTGAACAATGGTTACCTACTTTACTGGATCAGTATGGCTTGTGGATTTATGCCATTTTATTTCTGATTATCTTTGCAGAAACGGGTTCGGTGTTTATGTTTTTCTTGCCGGGAGACAGTTTACTGATCGCCATTGGTGCCCTGTGTTCAACTGCAGCTGATGTGCATTTATCTTCTATGGGAGTGTTATTGTTTATTGCCTCAGTATTAGGTTATATCGTCAATTACTATACCGGGAAGATTTTGGGGTTTAGGTTTTTCCATGAGCACTCACGTTTTTTAAAACCTGAATATATCGTCAAGACCAATCACTATTTTACCAAACATGGCGGTAAAACCATTTTGATGGCACGTTTTGTTCCTTTTGTTCGTTCATTTGCGCCCTTCGCTGCCGGGGCAGGACATATGAATGTGTTCAGTTTTATGTTTTATAACATCACCGGCGGACTGGTATGGATTGGCCTGTTATTGGGGATTGGCTATGGCACAGGCAATATGCTCGGAATTGCAGTAGACTTGTTTTAATATCTGGATAATAAAAAATAAGTCCACCGAAGTGGACGCTTTTATTTTAACTTAGCATATTTAAAAATGGCCTAAATGAACTGAGATAAGCAATCAGGTTTTTGGCTTTTCCGTAGATAAATTAGAATTCTTTAAAATGTACTCAATTTCTTCCTGGCTAGCCTGATGTAACTTGGCACGGAATACGGTCACCGCTTGTTCAATCAGGGTTTCAGCTTCCAGTTCTAGACGTAAACGCACACTTTCCAGTTCCGATAATATTTCATGGTCAGTAATCGAGATCATGCCCTTAGCAAAATTCAAGGCCGGTCCCGCAGGGTTCTTGTGATAACGCGCGGTATAGGTTTGCGTTTCGTGCTCTAAGTTTTGACGAATAAAAGTCAAGGTGTGAACTTGCTCGGCAAATTGTCTTTCTTCATCTAACTGTAATGCCCGTGCATAAGCCAGCTGTTCAGCACGCTTTTTTTCCAAAGACTGTTCTAAAGCTCGTTGCTTGCGTAAACGAGCCTCTTCAATCAGTTGAGCCTTGCGATCTACATAGGCCTGTTCAATTTTTTCATAAGATTGCTTTTGTGCTTCTTTATCTTTTTCTAGCCACTTCTGAATATTGGTTTCAGGTTTCAGCACATTGCAGACACGGTGAAGGTCATCAATAAATGCCTGACGAACAGCCTCAGGTACATTTAACCAGCGCTGTTTAAAATCTTGACCGACATTTAATGCCACCCTATCTCTCCTTATTTCTATTGATCAGCTAAAGCTTGAAAGTTCGTGGCTCAATACCTAAGCGTCGATATTGTTTAAATTTCTCACGACCCAGTTGTTTTGCCGATTCGTTATTTTCTATGATTTCTATAATGTGACTAAATTTATCAATCTGTTCAATGGCTTGATTGTTAAAATTAAACACAATCCAGTCAGATTGTTCCGGTAGCCGGGAGGAGATACAAATTGGGGCCTGTTCCTGATCAATGCCATGCGGAATGAAACTGCTCGGATCAAAACTCCACAATTGTTCATCGAGCTGCTGTTGCAAGTCTGGGGCGGCACAATACAACCAGATATGCGCCGGCTGTTTCAGAATCTTGCGGCACAAACGGCAAGTGCTTTGCACTTGCCGTTCATTGCTTTTTTCAAACAGGTAGAAGCTGACTTTAGCCATTCGACTGCGCACGGTTTGCCAGGAATTGAACCAGTAATGGTACAGGGCGACCGGTTGCACCTTTGGCTGTACCTGAGTTCCATGCCGTACCGGCAACATCCAGATGTGCCCAACGATATTCACGGGTAAAACGTTGCAAGAAACATGCTGCAGTCACAGAGCCGGCTTTAGGTCCACCGATATTGGCAATATCGGCAAAAGGAGAGTCTAGCTGTTCCTGATAGTCTTCAAGCACCGGCATGCGCCATACCCGGTCAAAAGAGGTCTGGCCTGCAGCGGTAATTTCGGCAGCCAGTTCGTCATCTGGGGTAAACAAACCGGACAAGACTGAACCCAAGGCCACTACACAAGCACCGGTTAAAGTTGCAATATCAATCACTAGCGCCGGATTAAAACGTTTGATATAGGTCAGCGTGTCGCATAACACCAAACGGCCTTCCGCATCGGTATTTAAAATTTCCACCGTTTGACCGCTCATGGTGGTTACGATATCGCCCGGGCGGGTGGCATGACCTGAAGGCATGTTTTCAGCAGCAGCGATGGCACCCACTACATGAATCGGCAGTTTTGCTTCACATAATGCGCGCATGGTGCCTAGTACAGATGCAGCGCCACACATGTCAAATTTCATTTCGTCCATGCCTAGACCTGGTTTGAGTGAAATACCGCCAGTATCAAAAGTTACGCCTTTACCGACCAGTACCACAGGTGCCTGTTCTGTATTGACTTTATATTCAAGGGTAATCACACGGCCCGGACGGTCTGAACCTTTGCTTACGGCAAGGAAGGCATTCATGCCCAAGTCAGCCATTTGCTGCTCATTAATCACGGTCACTTTCAGCAAGTCCGGATACTGCGCTGCCAAGGCTTGAGCCTGTTCTGCCAGATATTCAGGGAAACAGATATTGCCTGGACGGTTGCCCAGGTCACGTGCCAAACTTTGACCTGACTGAACGGCATGAATCAGGCCCAACTGTTGCGGGTTTAAAGTGCTGTTTGCAGCAATCAGATTGATCTGTTGCAGTACAAATTCATTTTTCTTGGATTTGTATTCATCAAAAGCATAGCTGGCCTGAGTTAAAGCCAAGGCAAATAAATAATGCTGTTCAGGTGGCAATGCAGAAATATCAATACTGATCTGTTGGAATTTTTTTTGTGACGCTTTGATAATAGTTTGTGCGATTTTTGCTAATTTAGCTGGCTGAAGTTCTGCTGCCTTATCCAAGCCAATCAGGGCAGTATTTGCACATGCTGCGACTTTGCCAATAAGAGGCAAAGATTCGGTCAGGCTGGCTTTAAATTGAGCAGCTTCTACTAATGTATTTAAACCATTGATTTCATAAGCAGTCTCTGCCTTTTGAAGTTGCTCAGAATCGACTAATATCAACAAATATGGGCTAGATGCATTCTCTTGGAATGACGTATTAATTGTCAGTTTCATGTTCTGTATTCATGCCTTTGAAAGATTGCAAACCATTAAACCATTGAAACATTTCTATGAATAGAGTTTCAATGCGCAACAACAGTATAGGTTTTATATTTTCACCATTCGGGTAAACTAGCGCTAGTTTTTATTTGCCTTTTTTTGGAAGAATTAATTTGATTATTCGGCGTTATCTGGTCAAGCAAGTGGTGTCTACATCCTTGGTGGTGATTGCCTTGCTGACCTTAATCATGATGGGTGGTCGGCTGATCAAGTTCTTTGGTGTGGCGGCACAAGGTCGTTTAGATACCAGTATTTTGTTTAGTATTATTGGTTATCGACTGCCAGAATTTTTAACCTTAATTCTTCCACTCGGCTTTTTTATTGGTCTGATGCTGGTGTTTGGCCGTCTCTATGTCGATCATGAGATGGCAGTCATGAATGGCAGCGGCATCAGCCGTAACCAGCTGGGGCGTTTGCTGATCCCGTTGACGGTGGTTTTTCTTGCTGTGCAAACCGTGTTGATGGTGTGGATGTCTCCATGGGGACTACGTAAGTTTGAAGAACTGACGACTAATCAGGCGGTCAGAACCGGTTTTGATTTGGTCCGTCCCAAAGAATTTATTTCTTCCGGTCCTTATACTATTTATGCCGGAGACCTGTCGGAAGACCGTCGTAATCTTAAAGATGTGTTTTTCTATCAACGCGCAGAAAAGCCGGGCAAGCCTGATGTCATGATTCTGGCGAAAGAAGCCACTCGTGTAGAAGTGGCCAATGAAACGGCCAGTATTGTCGATTTATCTGAAGGGCGCCGTTACGAAATTTTCCCCGGCACACCCAAATATACCCAGGCCGAATTTCAGTCTTACCGTTTACGCCTAGAAAGCGATAAGGAAGCCAAATTTGAAAGTGCGGAAGTCGAAGCCTTACCGATTGGCAAGCTCTGGAACAACCGTACTGATCCGGTGGTGGCAAGTGAATTGGGCTGGCGTATCTTTGTGCCATTTTCCATTGTGACAGCTTTAATGCTAGCGATTGCACTGTGTGAAGTGAGCCCGCGTCAGGGACGCTATTTAAAACTCTTCCCGGCCTTACTGATTTTTGCCAGTTTGATTGTGGCACTCATGGCGGTAAAAACCCGGGTCAGTAAAGATGAAATGGGCATCTGGGCATATCCTATGGTGTTGCTGGCCTATGCAGTTGCCGCAGCTCTGTTTTCCCGGAAGCAGAAACTGGCACCGAAAATCAAGAAACGAATTCAGCAGGTGAGGTCTTAAAATGTTAGCACGTCGAATAATTGCCAAACATGTGACCAAAACCACGGCACTTGCCATGTTAGGTGCTACAGCTGTTTTATCGGTTCTACAGGTTTTATTTACCTATTTGGGTGAATTGGGTTCACTCAACGAGAACTATGGTGCCTGGCAGGCATTGCTCTATGTATTATGGGGTGCACCGCGTTATCTGTATGAAATTTTACCTATTTCTGCCTTAATTGGTGCTGTGCTGGGTTTAGGTACTTTGGCTTCCAATAGTGAGCTGGTAGTGATGCGTTCGGTTGGGGTCAGCCTGTGGCGTATAGTCGGCTGGGTGATTCGCTCAGCCCTGATTCTGGTAGTTTTATCCTTTGTCTTAAGTGAATGGGTGATTCCTTATACCAATGAACAGGCCAAAAGTGTCAAAGATCACCGTAGCGTAAGTTCACTGGGTGAAGTCAATGGTTACTGGACGCGCGAAGGCCAGCGCTTTATTTACATTGATTATGCCAATGCGCAAGGACAGCTAAAACATGTTCAAGTGGTTGACTTTGATGATCGTTATCACTTGAAAGGTGTTTTAAATGCCGAGCAAGGTCAGTTTGTTAAAGATGGTGCTTGGAATCTGAAAACTGCTGCGCAAATGGATATTCTGCCGCAAGGTAATTCAACCTTGGTGAAAACCGATCAGCTGCCTCTGACTTTAGCCTTGCAACCGAAATATGTGCATATGGTCACGATTGACCCTGAAGACTTATCTCCAAGTCAGTTGGTGAGCTTTATGAGTTATATGCATGAATATAGCCAGATTCCAAAAACCTACCAGCTGGCCTTCTGGCAAAAAGTTGGTTCACCTTTTGCCTTGATTGGCCTGGTGCTGATTGCCTGTTCCTTTATTTTTGGCCCTTTACGTCAGCAGTCGATGGGTTTCCGTCTGGTGATTGCCTTATTTACCGGCTTGGGCTTCTTCTATCTTCAGGACTTCTTGGGTTATGCCAGCCTGGTCTATTCACCCTCACCGGCCTGGTTTGTGTTTGTGCCGATTGCGCTGATGATGTTGGTGGGCGGTTATTTACTGCGCCGTGCCCGCTAAATGCTTAAATACAAAGTGGTAAAAACAATGTGCATGATCAGCTTTAGTCATGATCTGCACATAGAGTCTTGACCGAAAATTCGGTAAGATATAACGATGAAATTGTAAACAAAAGAGTGTTCATTATGACGGATGCAACTGCTGGCAAAATCCCTCACGTTTTGGTAATTATGGATGGTGTGGGTCATCGCGAAGCGGTCGAGGACAATGCTTTCCTGGCAGCAAAACGACCTAACTTAACTGCTATGCAACAAAAGCATCCCCATGGTTTGATTTCGGGTTCAGGTGAAGATGTCGGCCTGCCTGATGGTCAAATGGGCAACTCTGAAGTGGGACATATGAACCTTGGTGCAGGCCGTGTGTTGTATCAGGATTTCACCCGTATTACCAAAGACATTCGTACCGGTGCTTTTTTTGAGCATGAAGTGTTGATTGATGCGGTAGAAAAAGCTAAAGCTGCGAATGGTGCAGTACATATTATGGGCTTGTTGTCACAAGGTGGCGTACATGCGCATGAAGACCATATTGTTGCCATGGCTGAACTGGCGTTAAAACGTGGTGCAAAAGTTTATCTGCATGCTTTCCTTGATGGTCGTGATACTCCACCAAAAAGCGCTCAGCCTTCTTTAGAAAAAATAGATGCGGTTTTTGCCCAGTATTCGGGTCAGGGCCGCATTGCGACCATGATCGGTCGTTATTTTGCCATGGATCGTGACAACCGTTGGGATCGCGTAGAACAAGCCTATCGCCTGTTGACCGAAGGTGAAGCTGCACGTACCGCAGCAACAGCAGTTGAAGGTCTGGAACAGGCTTATGCGGCAAATGAGTCGGATGAATTTGTCAAAGCCACCCGTATTGGCGAACTGGCTAAAATTCAGGATGGTGACAGTGTGGTGTTCATGAATTTCCGTGCTGACCGTGCGCGTGAAATTACTAAAGCCTTTGTAGAAAAAGACTTTGCCGGTTTTGAACGTAAAGTTGTACCAAACCTGTCTAAGTTTGTCATGCTCACCCGTTACCAAGCCACCATTGATGCACCTGTGGCCTATATGCCAGAAGCGTTGAAAAATTCGATTGGTGAATACTTGTCTGATTTGGGTAAAACTCAGCTGCGTATTGCTGAAACTGAAAAATATGCCCATGTGACTTTCTTCTTTAGCGGTGGTCGTGAAGATGAATACCCGGGTGAAAAACGTATTTTGATTCCATCTCCAAGCGTGGCAACTTACGACTTGAAACCGGAAATGAGTGCTTATGAAGTTACCGATGAACTGGTTGCGGCAATTAACTCAGGTGAATATGACCTGTTGGTGGTGAACTATGCCAATGGTGATATGGTAGGGCATACCGGTGTATTTGATGCAGCAGTGAAAGCCGTTGAAGCGGTGGATACTTGCCTGGGCCGTGTATATGAAGCAGTAATGGCTAAAAAAGGCCATATGCTGATTACTGCCGATCATGGTAATGTAGAGCAAATGCAGGACTACCAAAGCGGTCAGGTTCATACTCAACATACCACTGAACTGGTTCCATTTATTTATGTCGGCCCAACTTCTGCAACCATTGCTGAAGGTGGCGTCCTTGCAGATGTTGCTCCAACATTGTTGAACCTCATGCAAATTCCTGTACCTGCAGAAATGAAAGGTCGTAATTTGATTACTTTAAAATCATAAAAATTTTTGTATATACAGGTGGATGGATGGCTTTACAGCGCTGGAAAAAGGTTGTCATTTTAACAACGTTATTCATATGCGTGAGCCATTCCGCCTTTGCTGCGGTGAAAAGCAAGGGTCAGCCTGTTTTAGATTTTGATGATGAAGTCGAACAGAATTATGCTGAAGTTCCGGTAGAATCAATTCAGCAATTTGTCCAGATTTATAGCATCGTCAAAGAAAATTATGTCGATGACAAAAATGACGAAACCTTATTTCAACAGGCCATTAAAGGTCTGGTGAGTGGCCTGGATCGTTATTCACGTTACTTAAGTCCAGAAGATTATAAGCAACTGTTGCAATATACCGAAGGCGATATTGCCTCTGTCGATTTTGAACTGGGTTATGACCAGCAGTTGCATCAATGGGTTATTCAAGGTTTAAAGGATAATGCCGACTCAGCCAAGCAAGGTTTGCGCAATGGCGTGAGCGTTTTCAAGGTTGATGATCAGGAACTGAAAAAACTCAACCATGATCAGGTCAATAGCCTACTGAATGGTTCGATTGGCTCTACCTTAAGCTTGCAACTGGCACAAAATAGCAAGCCGCTGATTTTGGTGCGTAATAAAAAAATAGAAACCGATATTCAGGCAACGCTGCTGCATAATCAGGTGCTGGTCATCAAAGTTAAAGTTTTTCAGCAAGATACAGCCAATGAAATCAAACGCTTGATTGAAGAACATTCTTCTTCTTCACGTCTGAAAGCGGTATTGCTCGATTTAAGAAATAATCCTGGCGGCTTGTTGTCGGCTGCGGTTGAATCGGCCGACTTATTCTTGAATCAAGGCATCATCGTATCAACTAAAAGCCGTTCCGAAGGCGATCAGCAGTTTCAGGCCTTGCCCAGTTTTGAATTTCAGAATTTAAAGCTTGGTATTTTAATCAATAACCGTTCAGCTTCTGCCGCTGAAGTTTTTACTGCCGCCATGAAAGATCACGACCGTGCCTGGGTGGTGGGTGAGAAAAGCTATGGCAAAGGGGTAGTACAAAAACTGTTCCCGCTGTCCAATGGTGCTGCTTTACAGATGACAGTATCGCATTACTACACCCCGAAAGGGCAGATGATTGAAGGTGTGGGCATTCAGCCCAATCAACAGTATCTGCTGCAACATGAGATGAAAGAAGAAAACTATCTGGAACATGTTGCAGAGATCATTTTAAGTCATAAATAAACGACCTAGTCCTCGTCGGTATCTAGTCCAAATTTTTTCAGGCGATAACGCAAAGAACGGAAAGACATGCCCAGTTTTTTAGCAGCCAGTGTTCTGTTCCAATGGGTTAAATTCAGGGCATTGAGTAAAATATCTTTTTCAATATTTTCCAGATAAAGCTCTAAACCTTCATCAGGTAATTTCTTGGAAGAAATCAGGATATCACTACGCAATGTATGGTGATCTTCCGTTACGGCTGGCACTGCTACGGTAGGATAACGTAAAGGTGCACTTTGCAAGTGTTGCAAGTCGATTCTTTCGTCATCGCTTAAGGTAATGGCACGTTCAATAATATTGCGCAGTTCACGCACATTTCCCGGATAATACTGACTCAATAAAAAGCTTTTCGCACGATCAGTCAGCTGTTTTGGTGGAATATCCCATTCCTGACTAATTTTCTGAATAAAGTGATGTGCCAATAAAATAATATCGTCACCGCGTTCACGTAGCGGAGGCAGCACCAGATCCATGACATGGATGCGGAAGAATAAATCCTGTCTAAAGCGGCCTTGCTGAACCAAGGCTTCAAGATCCTGATGACTGGCACTAATCACGCGAAAGTCGACATCAATTTCATTGTCTGAACCGACTGGACGAATGCGTTTTTCCTGTACCGCACGCAGCAGTTTAACCTGCATGCTTAAAGGCAGTTCGGCAATTTCATCCAGAAACAAACTGCCGCCATGGGCAGATTGAATCAGGCCCTGTTTGTCTTGTGTGGCGCCAGTAAAGCTGCCTTTTTTATGCCCAAACAGTTCACTTTCCATCAATTCAGTCGGAATGGCTCCGCAGTTAATGGCAATAAACGGACCTTCATTACGGTTACTGAGGCGATGTACCAGATTGGCAATCACTTCTTTTCCTGTCCCGGATTCACCGGTAATAAATACCGGTGCCTGAGAGCGGGCAATTTTATTTAAGGTCACCCGTAACTGTTGAATCGGCAGGGATTGTCCAACTAATAATTTTTGTTCCAAACTGTCTTCTTTGGTCTGAAACTGTTCAAACGGTTTGTTAAAAGCTTTTTGCAGGAGTTGTTCCAGATGCTTCTGATTCACCGGTTTGTTGACAAAATCGAAGGCGCCAGCTTTAAGTGCTGCAATGGCAATTTCCATATTGCCATAGGCAGTCAGTACCGCGACCGGTATGGAGGGAAAATGCTGGTTAATCCATTCCACCAGTTGCAGTCCATTACCGTCTGGTAAATTTAAATCGGTTAAACAGGCATCATAGCGGTATTCAGACAAGAATTTTTTAGCCTGTTCAACACGATGTGCAATATGGGTTTTGATCCCGATACGAGATAAAGACATTTGCATGAGGGTACACAAATCTTCCTCATCATCCACCAATAAAACAAGTGGTTGTTGTTCCACAATACACCCCAGCAATTTAAATTTATAAAGCAACTCGCAGGCATTCTATTCGAAAGCATGCCCCTTGTTCTTGTTCTACATAGTTCAGTTTTGCCTGATTTGCTTCGCAAAAACTATGTGATAGGTATAATCCTAAACCAGTTCCTGTGATTTCGGTACTAAAAAAAGGTTGAAATAAATAAGCCAGATCCTTGGAGGCAACGCCGGCCCCAAAATCACGGACGTCAATACGTACATTGGTTTCCTGTAAATAAACATTCAATTCGATATGTGAATGCTCAGGTGAATTATGTCGAATGGCATTGCGAATCAGGTTAATCAGAACTTGACGAAGTTGTGCCTCGTCGAAACGAATAAAAATTTTGCCCTGAACGGTAGATTTAATTTGAGTGGCAATATCCGCCAAATCTTCCTGGATTAGTAAGGGAATAAATTGTTTTAGCTCAATGTTTGAAGGATGGGTTTCTTTATTGCGCACCATATTTAGCGTGTCTTGTACAATACGGTCTATACGCTGCGCCTGTTTGGAAATCATTCGGCTCAAAGCTGCTTGTTGATGCTGATCGCTATCACTGAAAAGTTCATTGGCTTGTACAATGGCCGCTAAAGGATTGCGAATTTCATGGGCAATGCTGGCAGACAATTGACCTAATGCCGCGAGTTTTAATTGTTGTACGCGTTGATTGATCTTGGTGGCATCCTGCAACACCAGCAGGGTCAGGGTTTGATGCGGAACCATGAGTTTTTGCACTTCAATATGCATATGATAATGGCTGAGCTGCGACTCAAACTGGAATTTTTCTCCGTCCTGCAGTTGATCAAATTTAAGTAATTCAAATAAATCGGGCTGTGCCTTGTATAAGGGGTATTTGTCATAGGCATAGAGTGGGGGAATGCCTAAAAGCATGCAAGCAGCAGGGTTGCTCAGTACAATATGACAGTTTTCATCTAAAACCAGATAACCCAGTTCAATTTGTTCCAGAATATAGCGATTCAGGTTTTGCAGTCGGTTTAATTCCAGCGATTGAGAAAAATTTAAATTTTCCAGTAACTGGAAGCGTTTTACCGCAATTTGACCACTGCCATAGACCACAAAAAACAGAAAGGCCAGTACCGCACTATTGCCAATATTATTCAGTGAAGAAAAATCAAAAATAGTGCCTAAAAAAAGCTGATAAATCACACTAATTACCGCAATTAAGGTAATGATTAGCGCCTTTTTTGCATTCAGTAATAACGATGCGGCAAAGATAGTAATCACAAATAGCAGACTTAATTGCAGGTTGGGACCATCTACCGCCAAGGTGAGCAAGCTTAAAGCAATCACATCGACAACAAATAACAGCGGCAGCTGCTGGGTAATTTTTAAACGTATGCTTTTTAGCGTGATTAACTGGATACAGTTTGTAAATACGTAGCCAATCAGCACGTAAAGATAAAGCTGCGGATAGTGATAATCGGTATTTAAGTACTGGGAAGTGAGTAAAAAAATCAGCAGAAGACTGGTCGCAATAATGAGTCTATACGTGCTATACCAAATGCCTAAATGATATTGGTTAAACTCAAAGGTCTGGGTAGGTTGCGTCATGCATGTCTTCTACAAGCCAAAGGGTATTAAGGTTTAATCAGACCATAGCGAATGGCCAAGTGAGTTAGTTTGACATCACTATCCAGATTCAGCTTTTCAAAAATGCGGTAACGGTAAGTGTTCACCGTTTTGACACTGACAAAAAGTTTATCGGCAATTTCCTGGGCACTAATACAATTCACCACCATCATCGCCACCTGCATTTCACGTTCCGATAAGGCATCAAAAGGAGATTGCTGGGTGTCTGAAAGATAGGAACTGGCCAGTTGTTCTGCAATGTCGGCACTGAAATACTTTCCACCTTGCATGACCTTGTTGATGGCACGAACCATTTCGGTCACAGGTGCACCTTTGGTGATATAGCCTTTTGCACCTGCTTTAAGCAATAAGGAAGGATAGGGCTCTTCAGCCAAGCCGCTTACCGCCAGTACTTTGGTTTCAGGCGCAGTTTGCAATAGACGTCGGGTAGTTTCTACCCCGCCAATTCCGGGCATGTTTACATCCAGCAAAACGACATTAGGATGATGATGGCGGACTAAGTTAATCGCTTCTTCACCAGATTCAGCCTGACCAATCACTTGAACATCCGCATGGTCTTCAAGCATACGGCAAATTCCGGTACGTACTAATTCATGGTCATCTACCACTAAAACTGTGATCACCTAGTTCTCCCTCATATCAAAAAAATGCATTTTTTTTGTTACATAAAGCAAAATAAGCTTGCAATGAAATGACAAAATTAGCAATCCTATTCTATATCTTTCAATTAAATGTTATACACAATGTTGTGAGCAACAAAAAGTGTTCATCTTTGTGTCTAAATGTAAGCATTTTTGAGGGAATATACAAATGTATATTGCCTCCTTGAGTTGAGTAAATCACCGTGAAAAATTCGAAAAAATCTTTAATGCATATGCTGGGCATTTCAATTCTGCTTAGCATGAGTTCAGCCAGTTTTGCAGAACTGGTTATGGATGCGTCTAAAGGGAAGGGACAGGCTGCGTTGAACTGGTCCTCTGAGGATGTCAATCAATTATTAAACGGTGATGCTTCAGCTGAAGAAGTCTCTCCACAAGGTTCAACCAAAATAGCCACTTCCGTACGTAGTTCGAATGGTGTGGTGACACATTCTGCACCTAAAACAGTACAAATTTTAAATAATTCCAATTATAGCAACCAGCCTTCGGTTAATGCCCGCGCTGCATTGGTGATGGACGGTCAAACTGGCGAAGTGCTTTATAGTAAAAATAGCAATACGGCTTTTCCAATTGCATCGATTACCAAGCTGATGACAGCTGTCGTAATTGCGGATTCCCGTTTAAATATGTCAGAAAAAATAACTTTACAGCAATCTGACTTTTCATGTTCGGGCTGTAAAAGTTCAAGTTCGACTTTACGCGCGGGTGATAGCATGAATCGCGCTGAAGCTTTACTGTTTGCTTTAATGAAGTCTGAAAACCCTGCAGCAGCAGCATTGGCACGTACTTATCCGGGTGGTCGAGCAGCATTTGTGGCTGCAATGAATGCCAAGGCAAAATCTTTAGGCATGAATTCAACCCATTATATGGAGTCTTCAGGTTTAGACCCGCGTAATGTGTCTTCAGCACGAGACTTGGGTATTTTGGTGAATACGGCGTCTCAATATAGTTTGATCCGTCAGTTCTCAACCACAGCAAGCTATGATTTTAACTTGGGCTATCGTGTATTAAAATCGAACAATACCAATGCTTTGGTACGTAACGGTGGCTGGAATATCAATATTTCAAAAACAGGTTATATTAATGAAGCAGGGCGTTGTGTGGTGATGCATACCACTTTAAATAACCGTCCTGCAATTGTGGTACTTCTTGGAGCAGATTCCTCTGCCGCACGTACCAACGATGCAACACGTTTAATGAGCTGGGCAACCCAGTTACCCAAACGTATTTAATGTTAAATTTTGGGAAGTATTCAAATTTACTCAACTTTTAAATACTTCTGAATTAAAAAGCCCTGCAATTGCAGGGCTTTTTTGTTTCAATCTAAAGATGAAATAAATTACATATTAGAAAGAATAGAGTCTTTGACTTGATTCATTGTCGCATCGATAGACAACATCACTGCATCAGAACATTGTTTGATTGCTGTGTCAGGGTCTTTTAAGCCGTTACCAGTCACTGTACATACAATTACAGAACCTTCAGCAATTTTACCTGCTTTAATGTCACGAATTGCACCACCGATAGATGCTGCAGAAGCAGGTTCTACGAATACACCTTCGTACATAGACAGCATGCGTTGTGCTTCAAGGATTTCGGCATCAGTTAGTTCGTCGAACCAACCTTGAGAATCACGAACAACCGCTTTGGCATGGTTCCAGCTTTGTGGGTTACCGATACGGATTGCAGTTGCGATAGTTTCAGGGTTTTCCACTGGTGCACCACGTAAGAATGGAGCAGCGCCAGAAGCCTGGTAACCGACCATTGTTGGCAGACCTTCAGGTTTTGGACCAGTGAATTGATCTGTTGCAGCATCATAAACCACTTGTTCAAACTGGTCTTTAGGCTGGTTGGCAACAGCTTCGGTATAACCCATCCAGTGTGCAGTGATGTTACCTGCGTTACCCACTGGTAGACAGTGATAATCAGGTGCACGACCTAATTCATCCACGATTTCGTAAGCAATGGTTTTTTGACCTTGCAAACGGTACGGGTTGATTGAGTTTACGATGGTCACAGGCGCTTGGTCAGCCACTTCTTTTACCAGACGCATGCCGTCATCGAAGTTGCCGCGAATTTGCATGGTTACCGCACCGTACATCATGGCTTGTGCCATTTTACCCATGGCAATTTTGCCTTCCGGGATGAGTACGAACGCTTTGATACCGGCACGGGCAGCATAAGCAGCCGCTGCAGCAGAAGTGTTACCTGTAGATGCACAGATAATGGCTTTAGAACCTTCTTCAACCGCTTTAGTTACCGCCATGGTCATGCCACGGTCTTTAAATGAACCAGTCGGGTTTAAGCCCTCGTACTTCACATAAATTTCAACATTTTTGCCAATAATGCGAGGAATGTTCTCAAGCTTGATCAGTGGCGTGTTACCTTCGCCTAAAGAGATTGCGCGAGTTGTTGCAGACACTGGTAAACGGTCGCGATAGCGGTCAACTAAACCAGTATAACGATTGGCATTAGACATGATGATGTTCCAATTGTATGTAGAGCTTGGCAAGGGGAATACTCCCCTCAACCCGATTAATTATCAAGCGATTCTAAACGAATTCGTACAATTTCGCCATGAATGACGGGCAATGCTTGAATTTGCTGAAGGGCTTCATCCATTTTTGATTCTTTCACTGGATCAGTCAGAATCACGATAGGAATAAGGTCTTTTAAGCGCGGCTGTTGCATGATCGCGTCGATGCTAATACCGGCACGGCTTAAAATGGTGGTGACATCGGCCAGAACGCCAGTTTGATCTTCGGCATTAATACGGATGTAATATCCGGTGGTCATTTCTTCACGTGGTAGAATTGGTAAGTCTGTCAGTGCTTCAAACGCAAGCTGCGGAATAGTTCCAGCACCATCTTCTGTGTAAATAATGTCACGGACAATATCCACCACGTCCGCGACTACCGCAGAAGCCGTTGGACCTGCACCTGCGCCAGCACCGTAATACAGTGTTGGACCGACTGCATTGGCTTGGACTAGAACGGCATTTTTTACACCGTTGACGTTAGCAATCAGCTGGTCATCTGGAATCAAGGTCGGGTGGACGCGTAATTCAATTCCGGCATCGGTACGGCGTGCAATACCCAAGTGTTTGATACGGAAGCCCAAGTCTTCGGCATATTTCACGTCTTGAGCAGTCACTTTGCTGATGCCTTCGGTAAATACCTTATCGAACTGTAGCGGAATACCAAATGCACATGAAGCCAGAATCGTTAGTTTATGTGCAGCATCAATGCCTTCAACGTCAAAGGTTGGATCTGCTTCAGCATAACCCAGTTCTTGCGCTTCTTTGAGCACGTCTGCAAAGGTACGACCTTTTTCACGCATTTCACTTAAAATGAAGTTGCCTGTACCATTGATGATGCCCGCCAGCCAGTCAATTTTATTGGCAGCCAAACCTTCACGAATCACTTTAATAATCGGAATACCACCGGCAACGGCTGCTTCATAGGCAATTTGCACGGCATTGTCTTCGGCCGCTTTAAACAGTTCATTGCCATGTTCAGCCAGTAAGGCCTTGTTGGCCGTCACAATGTGCTTGCCGTGTTTCATCGCTTCCATGATGACTTCATAAGCAGGGTGAATACCGCCCATGACTTCAACCACAACATCGACATCCGGTTGACGAACGATATCGAGCAGATCAGCACTTTGCTTCGCCGAAGCAGGTAAATCCAGATCAGGACGTGGACGACGGGTACCTACATGAGTGATTCGAATTTCTCGACCGGTGCGACGTTTAATCTCAGCAGCATTTTCTTTTAGTAGTTTAAGGGCACCACCACCCACAGTACCAAGACCGAGGATTGCCAGACGAACTGGTTTCACGTCACACTCCAAATATGTATTCAACTTTAAGCGAAACTAGATCATAGCTAAAAAAACCGCCAGACTCTAGGGTAGATATCACTTTATCTTTACCTATTAAATTTAGTAAATGAATTGATAAAAATTAGTTATTTAAACGTTGCACCAATTCTTCAGGCGATAGATATCCACCCAGGTAAACACCCTCGGTATTATAAATTGCTGGAGTACCATTGACGCCCATATTCAAGCCCAATTGATATTGATCTCTGACTGGATTTTTACAGGTCGCTGGAGCAAGCGGTGCACCGGCAATGGCCTGATCGAATGCAGCTTGACGGTCGGCACTACACCATACGCTTTCCATGGCTGGCATGAACTGTTCGCCACGTGGCCATGCGATATAGCGTACTTCAATGCCCTGGGCATTAATTTCAGCCATATGTTCATGTAATTTATGACAATATGGACAGCTGGCATCGGTAAAGACATAGACCACATGTTTGGTCTTGCCTTTGGCTTTATAAACCAGCAGATCTTCAGTTTTTAAGTTGGCAAGCAGCTTCTTGTTGGTCTCAGACTGCAAGTTTTCACTGACATTGTGAATTTTACTGTCACCTAAACGCAGTACATCGCCTTGAATAATGTATTTGCCATCGGCAGTGGCATATACAGATGACATGCCTTCGAGAGTGACCCAATACAGATTAGGGACTTCAGTCGCTTTAATATTTAAAATTTTGGCATTGATATTGGCTTTCTTGAAATGCTGCTGCAAGGTGTTGACCAGACGTTGCTGTGCATTGCGTTCTGAAAGGTTGGATGCTTCCCCGGTGGCAGGTGCGCTAGCGGTTAAAGTATTTTGCTTTTTTTCATCATTATTCGAATTGGAGCAGGCCGTTAATCCCAAGCCAACAACAAGTGTACATGCGAGAAAAATTTTTGAACGGGTAAATAACATAAACAACCCTTTCTTGTAGGTATAAAAAAACAGGTGAATAAGCATAACAAAAAAAAATGCCTGAAATAAAACTTCTTAGTCTGATATTTACTGCCGTTAAGCGCGTGGGTGATAAGTGGCATGTAACTGTTGCATGCGAACCTGAGCCACGTGGGTATAAATTTGCGTGGTGGATAAATCACTATGTCCGAGCAGCATCTGTACCACACGCAAATCGGCGCCATGATTGAGCAGATGGGTGGCGAAGGCATGCCGCAGGGTATGCGGCGAAAGTTCGGCCTGAATGCCGGCTTGCAAGGCATAGCGCTTAATGGCATACCAGAAATTTTGCCGACTCATGATGCCACCATGCTGGGTTAAAAACACATAGTCAGTGGCAGATTTATACAGGCTGGCACGTGCTTGCTGCAGATATTTTTCAATCCATTCGCAAGCGACCTGCCCCAAAGGCACCAGACGTTCCTTATTGCCTTTGCCGACAATACGCAAATAGCCCTGTTTTAGGTTAATCAGTTCCAGCCTTAAATTGAGCAATTCAGATACCCGCAGTCCGCAGGCGTAGAGGACTTCAAACATCGCCCGGTCACGTAAGCCCAGAGCGGTATTGATATCTGGTGCATTAATTAAGGCTTCAACATCGGCTTCGGATAAATCCTTCGGTAAGGCTCGCCCAATTTTAGGGGTTTTATGGGTCGCCACCGGATTATCGCTACGTAATTTTTGCTCACGCAGAAATTTATAAAAGGAACGCAGGGCAGAAAGTGAGCGGGCAATCGAGCGCGGACTTTTTCCCTGTTGGGTCAGGTTTAATAAAACATCGGAAATGTCATCACTGCTCCAGTCTGGCATGGCAACAGCACTGCATTCACTACATTGAATTAAATCAGATAGATAGGCATTACGGGTATGCGGACTGACGGTTTGGGCAATTAAATAATCTCGAAAGCCCTGCAAAAAACTTAAATTTTCAGGAATGTTTACAGCTGCGGGAATACGAGGCTTTTTATTGAGCATGTCACTTCTACGTTAAATGAAAACCCCAAGTTTTTCTTGGTCTTGATCAATGTAGACCAATTTTTTTGCAATGTCGAACGCCGCACACAAGATGAGAATTGGAATCAAACCTTACTTGGTAATTATTCTCATTTGTTTGTATACTGTACGAAATATTTTAGGATTAGATGCGGTGCGATTATCTGATTTGAAAGTGAAACAAACGGCCATTATTAGCAAAGTGAATCGTACTTTGGATGGTGATACAGCTCAGACTGATCTGGTGGCGAGTCGTTTAGAAACTTTAGGTTTTGTACCGGGGACAAAAGTTCAGGTCATTACCAAAGGTATTTTTGGTGGCGATCCCATTCTGATTCAGGTGGGGTTTACCCGTTTCGCACTGCGTAAAGTTGAAGCTGAAAAAATTGAAATTGAAGAGGGGATCACTGCATGAGTGATGCGCTACGTATTGCCCTTGTAGGTAACCCTAACTGTGGTAAAACATCATTATTCAACCATTTGACCGGAACACGGCAAAAAGTGGGTAATTATGCGGGGGTCACGGTTGAACGAAAGGTTGGGCAGTTCAGCTTGCCTTCAGCGCGTGCGGTTCGTGTGCTGGATTTGCCCGGGACTTATAGTCTGAATGCGACCAGCCCGGATGAAGCCATTACCCGTGATGTGGTGCAGGGCAAAATTGCTGAAGAAGGTGATCAGGATGCTTTCCTGTGCGTGGTTGATGCCACCAACTTAAAACTGCATCTCGGTCTGGTTCTGGAAATGATCGAGCTGGGGCGTCCTATTTTGCTTGTGCTGAATATGATGGATGAAGCACGCCGCCGTGGCATGCAGATCAACACGCAAAAATTATCGCAGCGTTTAGGTATTCCTGTAGTGGAAACTGTGGCGGTGCGTAATGCAGGCATTGAAAACCTGATGGGCGCGCTAGATGCTGAAACATTTAGAACGCCCAACACTGAACTGAGCGATGTCAAGATTTCCGGTTCAAATCATGAAAAAATTGCCCAGATTCTAAAAGATGTGGTGGTTTTCGTTGACCATGAAGATAAGCGTTCTGATTTTCTGGATAAAATTTTCTTGCATCCGGTGTTTGGCTTAATCAGCCTGGCAGTGATGATGTTTATTATCTTCCAGGCGGTATTTGCTGGGGCTGCGCCATTTATGGATGGGATTGAAGCAGCCTTTGGATGGCTGGGAGAAACCGTGGGTGAGTATATTGCACATCCATTGCTGAATAGTCTGGTGGTGGACGGCATTATTGCCGGTGCGGGCGGTGTAGTGGTGTTCTTGCCACAGATTCTGATCCTGTTCTTCTTCATTTTGGTATTGGAAGAATCCGGCTATTTGCCACGTGCAGCTTTCTTGCTGGATAAATTGATGTTTAAGGCTGGTTTAAGTGGCCGTGCCTTTATTCCATTACTATCCAGTTTTGCCTGTGCTGTGCCGGGCATTATGGCAACCCGTAGTATCAGCGATCCGCGTGACCGTTTGACCACTATTTTAGTTGCACCATTGATGACCTGTTCTGCGCGTTTACCAGTCTATGCCTTGCTGATTTCTGCCTTTATTCCAGCAAAAATGGTGTGGGGCATGTTCAACCTGCAAGGTCTGGTGCTGTTCGCGCTGTATATGGCAGGTATTGTCAGTGCCCTGATTGTGGCGACTGTGCTGAAATTTTTCCAGAAAGACAAATCCCAACATGCCTTGTTGATGGAATTGCCAAGTTACCGTTTTCCGGATGTGAAAAGTGTCTGGATTGGCTTGCTTGACCGCGCCAAAATCTTCCTGAAACGGGTGGGTGGCATCATCTTCGCCTTGTCCATTTTACTGTGGTTCCTGTGTACTTTCCCGCAGGCGCCAGAAGGCGCAGTTGGGCCAGCAATTGACTATTCATTTGCCGGTATGCTGGGTCATGTGATGCAGCCGATTTTTGCGCCATTGGGTTTTAACTGGCAAATCTGTATTGCCCTGATTCCAGCCATGGCGGCTCGTGAAGTGGTGGTGGCAGCACTCGGTACCGTATATGCCTTGTCTGCAGCTGATGATGATGCGGTCGCGCAAGGCTTATCGACCTTAATCAGTAGCGGTGATTTGGCTTGGTCATTGGCAACCGGTTTATCTTTGCTGGTGTGGTTCATTTATGCGCCGCATTGCCTGGCGACGCTGGCAACGGTAAAGCGTGAAACAGGTTCATTCAAAACCGTAACCTTCATGACCATTTATCTGTTTGGACTGGCGTATCTCATGTCATTCCTGACTTATCAAATTGCTTCACATTACTTTGGATAATTTTACTTTGGATAATTTTGTCCAAAGCTAAACAAGTGAAAGGAGACTGAAATGATTGAAATTCTCATTGTGGCTGCTTTGGTCATTTGGAGTGCTGTGGTGGTGTTTAAGAAAGTTTTTCCGAAAGCCGCGTATTCAGTCTTCAGCTCACTTTCGAACGGCTGCCAAAAGCAGGGCTGGACAGTTCTGGCAAAATGGTTAAAACCTGAAATGGTCTCTGGCTGCGGTGGCAGTTGTGGCTGTTCGGCCTCGGACAGTCCTGCCAAGAAAAAACCTGAAGTCCAGGCAGTAAAGTGGAAATAAAATCTACTGCCGGGAAAAAAAATTGAAAACCGTCATTTATGACGGTTTTTTTACGCACTGACACAAAAAAGCCGAGATAAAGTCAAAACAGAAAAAGCATTCAAAACAGCAAAGTGCTAACATTTTGTCAGTTTTGAAAACGTACCAAAAAATGGGGCAAAAATGTTAATACAGCGTGGTGGATTAAAAGTCGTTGCAGGACTCGGAATTTCAGGTGTTGCAGCAGTAAACTTCTTACATGAAAATGGCTACCGCGTTGCAGTAACAGATTCTCGAAAGACACCACCCGGGCATGACCAGATTCCGGCAGCAGTGCAAACCAGTTTTGGTCAGCTCGATCAAGATCTATTATTACAAGCTGAAGAAATCGTGATTAGCCCAGGGCTTGATCCGAAGATTCCAGAAATTCAGGCTGCAATTGCCAAAGGCATTCCGGTGGTGAGTGAAATTCAGATTTTGCGCCGTGCAACCGATAAACCGATTGTGGCCATTACCGGCTCAAATGCCAAAAGTACCGTAACCACACTCATTGGCCTGATGGCAAAAGATGCCGGCAAAAAAGTGGCTGTGGGCGGTAATTTGGGTCGTCCGGCACTGGATTTAACCAGAGATGATCCTGAACTTTATATTTTGGAATTATCCAGCTTTCAGTTAGAAACGACATCCAATTTAAATGCTGAAGTGGCAGTCGTGCTGAATATGAGTGAAGATCATCTTGACCGTCATGGTGACATGTTTGGTTATCATACGGCAAAACACCGCATTTTCCAGGGTGTGAAAAAAGTGGTCTATAACCGTGATGATTCTTTGACCCGTCCACTGGTTCCAGATAACACACCAATGCAGAGCTTTGGTTTGAATGCACCTGATTTAAATCAATACGGTATTTTAAAAGAAGATAATGGCAGCATCTGGCTGGCCCGTGGCCGTGAACGTTTATTGAAAAGTTCAGACATGTACATTCAAGGTACGCATAACGTTGCCAATGCCTTGGCATGCCTAGCTTTGGGGGAGGCGATTGGCCTGCCTTTAGAGAGCATGCTTGAAACGCTGAAAACCTTTAAAGGTTTAGAGCACCGCTGTGAATTTGTCAAAGAAGTGCACGGGGTTCGTTATTATAATGACTCTAAAGGCACCAACATTGGCGCAACCTTGGCGGCTATTGATGGTCTGGGTGCAGCGATTGAGCCACAGGGTGGAAAAGTTGCTATTATTCTAGGTGGTCAAGGTAAAGGGCAGGACTTTAGCGCACTTCGTGAAGCTCTAACTAAATATGCCAAAGTTGCCGTGCTGATTGGTGAAGATCGACCCGTCATTGAAAGCGCAATTGAAGGTACAACCACCTTAATTCATGCCGAATCCTTAAAAGAAGCGGTAGAATTATGCCAGCAACATACTCAAGCCCATGATGTGGTGTTATTGTCACCTGCATGCGCAAGTTTTGATATGTTCAAAGGTTATAGTGAACGCGGACATCAATTTGTCGATTGTGTGAATGCACTGGCTTAAAAGAACGATAAGGAAAGTTGTATGGCTGGGTTAGCTCAGACGACCATAAATAAAATTAATCAGGTCTACAATGAGTGGGGACCGAAAATCCCCGCTGAAGTTACGCCGCGTAATGTACTGATTTTTTGTGTAATCACTTTGCTGTGTATTGGTTCAATCATGGTGGCATCGGCATCGATGCCCTATGCAGACCGGTTACATGAAAATGCATTTCACTATGTGATCCGACACGGCATTTCCATTTTTGTGGCCGCTGTTGCCGCGTTCTTGGCGTATAAGGTGTCATTGAATGTCTGGTTTAATAATACCTTTCCACTGTGGATTATGACCATTCTGCTGCTGGCAGTGGTATTGGTCGCCGGTTCCGAGGTCAATGGTTCCACCCGATGGATTCGTATTGCCGGATTTACCTTACAGGCTTCCGAAGTCGCCAAGGTGATGATGGCGATCTTCACCGCCGATTATGTGGTGCGGCGTGCCAAAGAGGTAAGAAGCAGCGCGTCCGGCCTGTACCGCTTAGTCGGCGTGATGATCATCACTGTAGGCTTAATCCTGCTGGAACCCGATTTGGGAGCGACTGCGGTTATTGTCCTGATGATTTTAGGCATTTTCTTTCTGGCTGGCGCACCGCCGATTCAGTTTATTTTCTTCCTGATCGCGATTGTATTCGCTTTGGCCGCTGCGATTATCTTTGAGCCTTACCGCCTGCAGCGCGCGCTGTCCTTTACCAATCCCTGGGCAGACCCTTTGGGAACCGGTTATCAGTTGTCTAATGCACTGATGGCCTTTGGTCGGGGTGAATGGATGGGGGTAGGACTGGGTCATAGTATCCAGAAAATGTCTTATCTGCCTGAAGCACATACTGACTTTATGTTGGCTATTTTAGGTGAAGAATTCGGCTTCTTCGGGATCAGTACGGTATTGATCTTGTCCTTTATGATGGTGGTGTGCTGTATCAAAATCGGACACCGTGCCTTGCAGCACCAATACTTGCGTGCAGGTTATCTGGCCTATGGCATCAGTATTATTTTCTTGCTGCAAATCCTGGTAAATGCCGGGATGAATATGGGCATGCTGCCGACCAAAGGTTTGACCTTGCCGTTTATTAGTTATGGGGGTTCATCTTTAATTATGTGTGCAGTGATGATCAGCCTGATTTTGAAGATTGATGCCACCACACAAAAGGCCAATCCAAGCAAAGAAGAATCCAGCTTCTAGCCCAAAGCTGGCAATCAATCTGGCTAAGCATGGTTCAGTACCGTGCTTGGCATTTCAGTTCCACAATGCAGACATTTCACAAATTCTCCTTTGGCTTTTGAAAGGGGAATCAGTGGAATAAAAAATAAAGAAAAATAATTGCATTGCTGTTTCAATTCATAAGCGCTGCGTGTTCTGCAGACTGGACAAAGAAACTGACTTTTCTCCACTACCTTGGTTTTAGGACCAATGCCAAATATAAAAAACATCTTCAGCCTGCCATTTTTGATATAGATTTTTTAGCTTAATCCTAATCTGGATTTTATAAATAGCTGCCTTGTAGCTCGGTTGTATGTGGAATTAATTCAATATTCCATTGAGCAATAGCCTGTTTCAGCATATTTTCTGGCGTGTCTAAATCAACTTCTGGCTGATGCAAAGCGCGAATGGCCTGCTGTAGTAATTCAGGGGCACGCTTGAGGTCAAGCGCTTGCGCCAGATTCTGTTTAGAGAGTTTTTGCCCCTGATCGTTCATCGCCAAAGGCAGGTGCATATATTCAAGTTTGCGATAACCCAGTAGCGAACCGAGCCAGATTTGCCGTTCGGTATTATCCAGCAGGTCGGCACCGCGAACCACATGGGTCATGCCTTGTAGATAATCATCCACGACGACTGCCAACTGGTAATTGATAATGCCATCACGACGCTTCAGCACAAAGTCACCGAGGTCTTGTTGCAGGTTGCAACAGTGAGATCCTTGTAAACGGTCAGTAAAGCAAATGGCCTGATCCGATACTTTCAGACGGATGGCTTGATGCTCAAAAGGCAGATTTAAATCTCGGCAGGTCCCGGCATAGATATGATTGGAACCGAGCATTTTACGGGTGCACTGGCAGGCATAGACCCAGCCTTGCTGATGCAGCTGCTCAATCACAGATTCATAAATATCGAGGCGGTCTTTTTGGAAAATGATCTCGGCATCAGGTGTGAACTGAAAAGCATCGATTGAGTGCAGGATATGTGCTTCGCTACCGGGGTAAATGCGGGGAATGTCGGTATCTTCAATCCGAACCAGCCATTGACCCTGATGGGCACGTGCATCGCAATAACTGGCCACAGCGGTAATGAGTGAGCCAAAATGCAAAGGGCCGGTTGGCGATGGCGCAAACCGACCCACGTAATTCTCTTCAGCTTTCCCTCCCTTTTTTAAAGGGAGGGTCAGGGAGGGATTACTTAACACAGTATTAACCGTTATTTTGCTTCTCTTTGATTTCTGCTAGCGTTTTGCAGTCAATACAAAGGGTTGCAGTTGGACGTGCTTCAAGACGACGCAGACCAATTTCAATACCACAAGTTTCACAGAAACCGTAATCATCGTTTTTAATCGCTTCGATGGATTGCTCAATCTTGCGAATCAGCTTACGTTCACGGTCACGAGTACGGAGTTCAATAGCAAACTCTTCTTCTTGTGTCGCACGGTCATTAACATCAGGCAAAGCTGTATTTTCGTCTTGCATGGTGTTTAAGGTGCGGTCTACTTCAGACATCAGTTCAGCTTTCCATGCCAGTAAAATCTGGCGGAAATGCTCAAGTTGTCCTTCAGACATGTATTCTTCATTTTTTTTAGGCTGATAAGGTGCAATACCAAATAAGCTAGCAGTAGAACCACTTTCTGACGCTTTTGGCTTCGTTTTACGCACGCGTTTGGTAGATTTCTCATCTACCACATCAGTTTGTTCGTCCAAGACTTGATTTTGGTTGTCATTCGCCATATAGGGCATTCCTCATCATATACGTATTATCTATACGCAAAAAATATGGTGATATGCAAGTGTTTTTATCCAACCCTAAGGAGATTTTCCTTCGAGGGTCGTCATCATATAGACTTTTTGTGCTTTTAGATAGTCTTTGATGCTTGGATTCTATCGACCATGCTTCCTTTAGAAGGCATAAAGTAATAGAAAAAAAACAAAATGAAAAGTTAATAACCTGAAATTTCACTATTAATTTGTTGTCGTGCTGTTAGAACCCGGTAAATTTGGGTTTCAAGTTCACCATTGGCTTTCAGATGCAGGACACGAAAACCTGGAGCTTCATTATCCAGGGCAAAATCTTCACTTAAGGGTTTGAACTGAACACAGGTGGATGGGGTAGAAAAAAACTGGATGTGCTGCCATTCATGCCACGAATCCTGATGCACATGACCAAAAATAACCGCTTTGACATTGCTGTGCTTGGCTAAAATATCAGTTAAATTTTCAGTGTTTTTCAGGATGTGCTGATCAATCCATTTTGATTGCATTTCAAAGGGATGATGATGACATGCTACGATCACGAATTGCTGTTGCAGTTTTGCTAAAAGCCTATCCAGTTGTTGCAGTTGCTCTTGTTCAATCCAGCCATCGGTCCGGTCTTGTACTGCACTGTTTAATAGCACAAAGCTCCATTTACCAAAATGAATGGCTTGCGCCTCGTCCTTATTTTGGTAGAAAGGGAAAAGATCCAGGTCGTCATGATTACCCGGAATCTGATAAAACGGGATTCCCAGCGCCTGCATAAAAGATAAGTAACGGCTATAGGTCTCTGCGACCGGGACTTGAGCCAAGTCACCGGTATGAATAATGGCATCGGTATTCGGATAGTGCTGCTGAATTTGCTTGATGATTGCATGAAAACTGTGCTCAGGATTCATATGCACAAATTCTAAATCTTCCTGATTCATGAGATGTGTGTCTGAAATCTGAATAATGGTCCAGTCTTGCTGGTCTTGATTATTGTTGGATAAAGTCATGTCTGACTCCTTAGACATTCCTTGTTGTTTTAATATGTTGTTGCAACCATTGCAAGGCCATAATGACCGGCGCATTTTTTAAGCGACCATTGCTCATTAAAGTAGCTATTTCCCTATAGTCAATAATGTGCAATTGAATATTTTCTCCTTCATCCGGCATGCCAAAAACTCCGCCTTGTTCAGGAAGATGTGCTTCAGCACTGTATAAATGGAACAGTTCGGAACAGGCACCTGCCGATGGATAAAAGCTGAATAAATGCTGTAACTGATCAATCTCACAGCCGGATTCCTCTAGACTTTCACGGCGTATACAGCTTTCCGCTGACTCATTGCCATCAAGTACTCCGGCAATTACTTCCAGTTGCCACGGAGAATCTGCATCATCCATCGCACCGACACGGAATTGTTCAATCAGGGCAAATTTTTGCTGCGCATCATTATAAATCAGCACACCCGCAGCTTCAGGCCGGTGAATCAGTTCACGTTGCATGACTGGGGTGAATTCGCGCTGGTTAAATAAACGATGGCTGAGATTTACTTTTTCAACCTGAATGAAGCCACGAAAAAGATATTCACGGGACTGAATTTTGACTTGGTCGCTGTTATATGTGGCTTGTCTAATAATATTCATATAGCTCAGTCAGGATGAAAAGCATACATTCATCCTAACTGAGAATTTCATGAAAATAAAAGATTTTTTTTTCAGAATTACAGCTTATGGTACAATTTTTGACCATGTTCATGATAGCTGGTTTTCATGGCACTCAAACCTGCTTCAATCTCTGTATCCTGTTCTTGACTTTGCTCCACATTGCTTTGATTTTTCGCATAATCCCTCACATTTTGGGTGATTTTCATGGAACAGAATTTAGGACCACACATGGAACAGAAATGCGCGGACTTATGTGCTTCCTTCGGCATGGTTTCATCATGCATGCTGCGTGCAGTATCAGGATCCAGACTCAAATTGAACTGATCTTCCCAACGGAATTCGAAACGCGCTTTGGATAAGGCATTATCACGTACTTGTGAACCTGGATGTCCCTTGGCCAAATCGGCTGCATGCGCGGCAATTTTATAGGTGATAATGCCGTCTTTGACATCTTTCTTGTTCGGCAAGCCTAAATGCTCTTTTGGTGTGACATAGCACAACATGGCGGTACCGTACCAGCCAATCATGGCAGCACCAATCGCTGAAGTAATATGGTCATAGCCCGGAGCAATGTCGGTGGTTAAAGGCCCCAGAGTATAAAAAGGTGCTTCCTTACAGACTTCTAGTTGCAGATCCATATTCTCTTTGACCATGTGCATCGGCACATGGCCCGGACCTTCAATCATCACCTGTACATCATGCTCCCAGGCACGATGGGTCAGCTCGCCCAAAGTACGCAGTTCACTAAATTGGGCTTCATCATTGGCATCCTGAATAGAGCCCGGACGCAAACCATCGCCCAAACTGAAGGACACGTCATAGGCTTTCATGATTTCGCAGATCTCATCGAAATGAGTATAGAGGAAATTCTCTTGATGATGTGCCAGACACCACTGCGCCATAATGGAACCGCCACGTGACACAATTCCGGTAAGTCGATTTGCGGTCAGCGGCACGTATCGTAAAAGTACGCCGGCATGAATGGTGAAGTAATCCACGCCTTGTTCTGCCTGTTCAATCAGGGTGTCTTTAAAGATTTCCCAGGTCAGGTCCTCGGCAACACCATCGACTTTTTCCAGCGCCTGATAGATTGGAACGGTACCAATTGGAACAGGGGAGTTACGGATAATCCATTCGCGGGTTTCATGAATATTCTTGCCGGTCGATAAATCCATGATGGTGTCTGCACCCCAGCGAGTCGCCCAGGTCATTTTCGCCACTTCTTCATCGATGCTGGAACCGAGTGCGGAGTTGCCGATATTGGCATTGATCTTGACCAGGAAATTACGTCCGATAATCATCGGCTCAATTTCAGGATGGTTAATATTGGCCGGAATAATGGCACGGCCTTCCGCTACTTCCTGACGCACAAATTCAGGGGTAATTTCAGTCAGATTTTTGGCCCCGAAGTTTTGACCTGCATGCTGGCGTGCATCCACACCTTCCTGCTGGCGCTGGTTTTCACGAATGGCGATATATTCCATTTCCGGGGTAATGATACCCTGACGTGCATAGTGCATCTGAGTGACATTTTTACCTGCTTTGGCACGACGCGGCTTTTGAATATGGGCAAAACGGATGTCCGCGGTGCGAATATCTTTCAGGCGTTCCTGTCCAAAAGCAGAGCTCAGGGTCTCTAAACGTTCAGTATCCTGACGTTCCTCAATCCATGTTTCACGAACATTGGGCAAACCTTTATTCAGGTCAATGGCAACGTTCGGGTCGGTATATACCCCTGAAGTGTCATAGACCATAATGGCAGGATTGTGTTCGCCACCCAGACCGGTGGGGGTTTCGGTCAATGCAATTTCACGCATGGGAACCTGAATGTCGCTACGTGAACCTTGAACATAGACTTTTTGGGAAGCGGGCAAAATTCGGGTGAGATCTTTAGCATCTTGCTCATGTTGAGCAGAAATATCAGTTGCAGAGAGATTCGTTAATTGGTGCATTGCGGTGATCCTTGTGAATGACATCAACGAATCAAGCACGACCAAAAACGTGGCTGCTTTATCCAGGTAAATTCATTGAAAGAATTAACATGGATAAATTGAGGGCTTAGGTTTTTTGATGGCTTGATTCCTACGCAGGTCTTAACCTGATCAGGTTCAACGGTACTCACCCTCAAATGCCATATCTGCATATAGAATTTAGGTGATCTCAGCAAGTTATTACTCGCGCTCCGTCAAGCTATGCGTCAATCTTAACATGCCGTACTAGTAAAAAACATTCACATAAAATATCGCTTTTCAGTGGTTTTATTGATCATGCATAGAAAACAAAGACTTAAAGACAGACTGCATCACTAAAACAGTCACGTGGATTGGAAAGACTAAGATTTGCCAAGCCCAGATACTGATCCAGCTGTTTAACAGCCAGTTGATTTTCAGTTTGGGACTGCTGTTCCTGCAGGCTGAGTTGAACAGGAATCTCTTTGAGGCGTTGCTGTTCAGATAATTGTAAAAAATGCAGAAATTTTGTGGCTTGAGTGGATAAATGCGAGTTTTTGACCTCTGCCAGTTTTTCAATTTCATCCAGCGAACTGCTTTGTACCGCATACTTGTCAATATAACTGTCCGAAACCGGAGAGTCTTTGGTGCCTTTAAATAAAAACAGGGTATACATCTGCAACAGATATTCGGCATCTTTACGATAGCTGCTTTTAGGATATTGATGTAAATAGTCTTCCCAAAATAAGGCCCGAGACGCAATCTCATGCGGTTCGACAATTAAGATATGCTCTGACAATACCGGCAGCATATTCTGTGTGGCTAGGTTTTCAATAAAGACCTGTTCGGCTGGTGGCATATAAGGGGCAAAAATTCGGGCTAAATATTCGGGACTGCGGCGATAATTGACCCGGCCCTTACCGCTATCAAACAGTTCAATATAAGCTTGTCCTTTATGTTTTAATAAGTATTGATCACGTAACGTCAGTTGTTCAAAAAGGTTTTGTTGAATGGTCGGATGCTGAGATAAATCAAAAGCATACTCTTCGAAAGCAGCTTGCTGAGCAGCTGTTCTATCCACGCTAAGGAAGTTGTTGTACATTTGATTGGACAGTTTTAATAAATGTTGTTGTTCTGCTAAGGTAGACAGCGGCAAGCATAACTTGAGATCCTGATTAATTTGTTCTAGGGCAAAAGTGGTGCGTTCTGCATTAATAGCCAGCATGTTTTTTTCAAGATTTTTGCATAATAACGATAAATCTACCGTTTCATCTTGTTGTGATTGTTTTTGTACCGGTTCTGGGATAGGTTGAGGCTCGGGTTTTTGGCACCCGAACAGAAGGATAAAAATAAAAAAGGGAAAGCATTGCTTAACAGAAAAATTTGTTTTTAAAGGCACAGTCATTCTATATCGGGGTACATGCGGCAATGATTTGTAGGGTGTCTGGATATTTTATAACTGAAAAAGTTTTTGTCTGTGTAGTATTGTGCAGGGTTTTGGTTACGCGCTGTGATCATTGACGAGTATGATGGAGATGGATCGAAATCGCATGTGCAGATTGTAAAAATTAATAAAAATCATACGGAAAGTTGAGAAGATCGTTTTAATATTACATAGCTTTTATTATAAATATGCGTGTCTATGGATGGTCGCTAGTCTAGTAGGGATTTACTATAAAAAAATGAATATTAAAGTAGTCATTGGTGCGTGTGCATTGCTGTTTAGCACATGGGGGCATGCTCTGGATTTGGTGGAAGCCTATCAACGGGCAAAAAACAGCGATCCAAATTGGCAAGCCAATCTTTTACAATATGAAGCAGATCAACTCAATTTAGGCATTGCCAAAGGGAATTTGCTGCCAACAGTCACTATTTCTGGAAATGTGGCACGTAAAAGTCAGCAGACCAGTGACAGCAGTATTCCAGGTTTTCCCTCAGATGCATTTGCAGCTTCATCTTCCACAACTCGACAAATTGCCATCACAGCACGCCAGCCGATCTTCCGTTGGGATGCCTGGGAAGGTTTAAAGCAGGTCAAGACTTCGGTCAGTTTGAGTGAAATCACTTTACAGTTACAGTGCCAAGAACATATTTTAAATGTCTCTGAAAGTTATTTTAATGTATTGCGTCAGCAGAGTTTAACTGTGGCCAATCTGCAAGAAGAAAAAACCCTGTTTGAACAGCTCAATGTCATGAATGCCAAATTAAAAGAAGGTCTGGTGGCAAAAAGCGATGTCAGTGAGGCCAATGCGCAATATCAAAGTGCCCGGGCTAACCGGATAGCCACGCATGTGCAATTGGTTTTGGCACAGGAACAGCTGGCCCAGTTAATTGGACCCTATCAAGAGAATCTGGCCGTACTCAGAGATGACTTTCAATTTCAGAAACCCTATCCTACGGATTTGGATGCCTGGACAGCTTTGGCACTGAGCCAGAATCTATCCGTTCAGCAGGCGCGTATACAACAGCATTATGCAGAAGACCAGAAACGGGTAGAAAAAGCGGCCTTATATCCTCAAATTGAGGCGGTCGGTACCTATGGTTATGCCAAACAATCACCGCAAAATGTGGTTTCCAGTGATGGCCAGTTTGATCAGGTTGGCGTAGAGATGAACTGGAAGGTCTATACTGGTGGAAGAACGCAAAAGTCCATTCAAAAAGCAGCGGTAAATGTGAAAAAAAGTGAATCTCAGCTGGATGCCATGATTCGCAAGGCCAATACTGATGTGAAAAAATCTTATATGCAGGTGGAAACCGATCAAGCCAAATTACAGGCACGAAAAGCGGCAATGGATTCTTCAGAAGTGGTTTCTCGGGCCTCACAAGCACAGTATCGGGAAGGCTTAAAAACCATGGTCGATGTGCTGTTAGCCCAACGTAATGCTTTTTCTGCCAAACAGGATTATTTAAATGCAAAATATGATTATTTAATTAATGTGCTGCGTTTAAAAGCATCGGTCGGTAAATTGACCGAAAAAGACCTGGAAGAAATGAATGCCTGGTTGATTGACAAGTCGTTCAAGCCAGCCAGCTAATCTTGCGGTTTTTGTCATGAAAGTTTCATATTAGATATGTTTTAATATTGAACAAGATCATTCATTTTAAAATCGCTGTTGTGGAGTATGCCCCTTGCCAAATAATCCGGTGTTAAATCACCATATTTCTTCGCAATTTAATGAAGATTTGCAAGATGTAAATACCAAGTTCATGACCATGGGGGGCTTAGTGGAACAGCAAGTGGCCAATGGTATTCATGCCTTGCTGGATACCGATGCCACTTTAGCGATGGATGTGCAGTTTCAGGATAATGTGGTCAATCGTCTGGAAACTGAAATTGATGAAGCCTTGACTCTGATTCTGGCACGCCGTCATCCTGCCGCGATTGATTTGCGTATGGTGATTGCCATGTCTAAAGCCAATACCGACCTGGAGCGTATTGGTGATGAGGCGGCTAAAATTGCCCGAATTGCCCAGAATTTATGTGAAGAGGGCAGTTCACCGCGCGGCTATATGGAAACCCGTCATATTGGCAATCAGGTGCGGGTCATGATTCATGATGCGCTGGATGCCTTTGCCCGCCTGGATGTCGATCAGGCTTTACGTGTTTTGCTAGCTGATGCCGACATTGACCGTGAATATCAGTCTGCGACCCGTACCTTAATGACTTACATGATTGAAGATCCGCGTCATATTTCACGGGTCATCAATGTCATGTGGGTACTGCGTTCTTTGGAGCGGATTGGTGACCATGCGCGCAATATTTCCGAACAGGTCATCTATATGGTCAAAGGTTTGGATGTACGCCATACCAGTGTGGAAGAGATTGAACAAAAAGTTCAACGTTAATTACTAAATTAATCACAATAAAAAGCCTGCGATTTGCAGGCTTTTTTGTTTCAAAAATTTCTTTATCAGTGGGTTGGCTTAATAGCCCCATTCATTTAAAAACTTCTATGACTAGAATGCATAAAAACAACAACTTGAAATAAGCAATACAAATTATCTCAAAAAAGTGTGACTTATTTATCAAAAAATATACAAAATGATATATTATTATACAAAATGCAGATTGTTTTTAACAAAAAAGTAAAGTTTGCTCTTGGCGAAATAATGATTTTCATGGGTTTATAAAAATCTATTTATGTAAATAAAGTCATGATCTGTTGCAACACTCCCAGACTTTACGAAAAATAATTCTGCACAAATTTTTATTACGTGAAATATTTAGAGAACATTCATGATCATTGATGACAGTAAAAGAGAAGTCTCTCAAATTTACTTTTCTGTGCATTTAAAGTTTATTGTCGCTCTCATCGGTGCCTGTTTCTGGACAGTATTTTCCATATGGATTGCCCAGAACTGGATGTATGATCTCAGCAGCTATATCGGTTATTTTTGGGCTGTTTTCCTGATTTATGGGATTGCCATTATTCCGGGATTTATGAATTCATTTGCGGCATTAAGCCTAATGATGGATAGAAGGCCTAAGCGCCAACCATTGCCTTCTTATCCTGGCATTACCATGCTGGTGGCTGCCTATAATGAAGCTGCCTCAATACGAGACACTTTGGTCAGTATCGGTCTGCAAAAATATCCAGGTCCCCTACAAGTCATTGTGATTAATGACGGTTCTCAGGATGAAACTGCAGATATTGTTCGAAAAGCACAAGCAAAATTTCCTTGGCTGACTTTACTGGATTTAAAACAAAATGCAGGTAAGGCGCACGCATTAAATGAAGGGCTGAAACTTGCTCAGCATGATTTGGTGATTACAGTCGATGCAGACTCTTATTTACATCGTGTTGCATTAATCAATATTGTGGAACGCTATGTAGCGGATCCACCCAACACACGTGCGGTTGCGGGTAAGATTCTGGTGCGTAACTCTCGTACCAATTTGCTGACCAAAACTCAGGAATGGGACTATTTTCTGGGGATTTCAGCGACCAAACGTATGCAGTCCCTATATCAGGGAACCTTGGTGGCCCAAGGTGCTTTCTCTATTTATGACCGCAATGCCTTGATTGAGGTAGGTGGATGGCCTGAATGCGTTGGTGAAGATATTGTACTCACCTGGGCATTGTTGAAAGCAGGCTATCGTGTGGGACATTGTGAGGATGCTTGTCTGTTTACCAATGCACCCACAACGCTTAAAGTGTTTGTTAAACAGCGTCAGCGTTGGGCACGCGGTATGATCGAAGCATTTATCAAACATCCCACTATTTTAATTAAACCAAGATTATCCACGTTTTTTATTTACTGGAACCTGGTTTTCCCTTGGTTAGACATCGCATTCACCTTTGGCTTTATACCAGGAATCATTCTGGCATGTTTTGGACACTACTGGATTGTCGGTATTATGACCCTGGCATTGTTACCTATGGCATTTTTGCTCGGTCTATTAAATTACTCGATTGAACGTAGAATGTTTGATGATCTGGAACTTAAAGTACGAAAAAACTTCAGCGGCTTTTTATTGTATGTTCTTGCGTACAGTTTCTTATTACAGCCTGCCAGTATTTTAGGGTACTTGGATGAATTATTGAGAACACGAAAAACATGGGGAACAAAATGAAAAACAAGAAAACCAGTATGTATGTTGTTGTTCCTTTGCTCATCGGCATGAGTACCAGCAGTTTGGCAAATGCATTACCGGATGATCAAGTTCAAAATGAACGTGCAGCTGGAACGGAATTCTTTTTTAGTGATGATAGCGAAGGCTTCCAAACCCGTAAGTTATCGGCAGAATTTTTGCCTCAATATGAAAATGCTGATCATTACTTAGGGGTACGTGCCAGTGCTTATCAGTATAAAGCTGAAGATTGGCGTCGAGATGGTCAAAAAATTTCATTTATTGGACGCGAGATTGATTCTGCTACAGCGAATGGTTGGTTTGTAGATGCAGGCATTTTCACGCAAGATGATCATAGCTTATTTACCTTTGATGGCAGTTATCGAACTGCATTAGCCAAAAAGACAGCTATAGAGCTGTTTGCCAATCGGGATTGGGTAGAAACCAAACCTGCACTGGATGCAGGAACGAATTTTACCTTTGTTGGTGCGGCAGTGGATCAGGGCTTAGGTGAGCATGTCACCGTGGTAGGGCTCGCAGGATCACAATTTTTTTCAGATGATAATCGCCGTGACCATGGACGCATTAAAGTGATCTACCAGCCTTCACTAGACTTGGGGCTTACCCTTCAGGCTCGATACAGAACTTATCAAAGTAGCAAAGCTGATGTGGCCGGTTATTATTTTAATCCTCATGACTATGAAGAGGGGATGTTGGCCATGGGTTGGCGTCAGCGTTTTGCGGGCTGGACCACCGGTTTAACCGCAGGCTTTGGGCGTGAAACAATTAACGATGATCCGAGTCAAGGAACTCGACTGTTTGAACTGAATGTGCAAAGTCCCGTTCACGGATCGCAATTTATTCGTATGAATGCTGGCTATAATCGTAGCGCGTCCTACTCTGGTCCAGATTACAATTATCGCTATATCAGGGGTGAATGGATTATCAGTTTTTAATCTATGCCCAATATGTGAAGGTCATCAATCGATCTTCTTCAAATTTTTTGACTAGAGGAAAATTGTTTTTGGATAAGACCTTTCTATATGGATCATGCTTAGGATGAAAATGCTGTTCATTCTAGGCATTTAGCTATGTGTTTCTTCTTCGGCATCTTCTTCAAAGGTCTTGACAATCTTTTCAATATTCAGGCTCTTGGCCATCGCATCAAAAATTTCCTTATAGACACCGCCCTGATGATAAAGCGCATCGTGTTCGCCATGCTCGGCGATGCGACCTTCTTTCATCACATAGGTGTAATCGGCATCAATAATCTGCGACAAACTGTGTGAAATGATAATCACAGTTCGTCCTTGCTTGATTTGATCCAGACTGTGCTTGATTTGCTCGGAAGCAATCGCATCTAAACTGGCCGTCGGTTCATCCAGAAAAATAATCGGTGGATTTTTCAGGAACATTCGGGCAATGGCAATCCGTTGTTGCTGGCCGCCAGAAAGTTGTAAAGCATCGGCATCATAGCCTTGGGGGAGCTGCAAAATTTGCTCGGGAATAGACGCCTTTTTAGCAGCTTCTATGACTTCTTCCAGGCTGGCATCGGTTTTGCCATAACGGATATTGTTAAAAATTGAACCCTGAAAAATGTGGTTTTTTTGCAATACCAGACCAATGTGATCGCGCAGATATTGGGTATCAATGTCTTCCAGATTGATGTCATCGAGTTGCACTTGTCCGGACGCCGGTTGATAGAATTTATCGAGTAAGCTAATCAATGTCGATTTTCCTGCACCTGATAACCCAACCAAGGCAGTGATTTTATTCGGCTGAATCAGCATATTGATATTCTTTAAGGCATGATGACCATTGGGATAATAGAATTCGACATTTTTTAGTTCAAAACTGCCGCTAATCACCGGTTTTTGGCTGCCACTAGGCTCGATTTCATGATCGGCTTCCAGAATCCTGAAGAAGCTTTCCGAATAAATCATGGCATCATTCACTTCATCATAAATCCGATGCAGCGAGCGAATCGGGGCTGAAACATTATTAAATAACAGCACGTGATACATGATCATGCCGATACTCATCTGTCCATCCAGCACAAAATAAGCGGTCAGGATAATAATCAGTACAATGCCAATCTGTTCAATAAAGGTCTTTAAGCCGTCGAACAAAAAACTGGTTTGCCGGGTCTGCATCTGGTTGTCGGTCAGTTCTTTTTGCAGTTTGAGCTGTTTGTCCGATTCGATCGACTCGCGGTTAAAGGATTTAATCACGGTAATTGAGTTAATAATACTAAGAATACCCTGGCTTTTTTTCTCCCGGCCATCACGTAATTTACGCCGCCATCCTCCCAGTTTTTGTGCCTGGATATAGGTCAGCCAGAAATAGACCGGCACAATACACAGCGCGACCAGACCCACATAGACATTGGCATAGAACATCAGTCCCAGTGCCACAATAGCACTGGTAAATAGCGGCAAAATATCAATAAAAAAGATTTGCACTAGCCGGGTAAGTGAGCCAATGCCACGGTCGATTCGGGTTTGTAATTTACCGGCCTGATTGTTGTCTTCATTGAAGAAAGCCAGTCTATAGGTCAGGAATTTTTCAATGATGCCTTGGGCCAAGTCCTGCGAAACAAAAATGCGTAACTTTTCACCATAAAATTTTTGTCCAAACTGAACCACGGCATTCAAAACTTCTTTACCCAATAAAATGGCAGAGATGGTGAGCAGAATATGCCAGCCTTGAGCCAGTCCGAGACCAGATTCAATCAGCCGGTTAATGCTGTCGACTGCATAGCGTAAGGTCAGTGCATTGACCTGAGCCGTGAGGGAACCAATCAGGGTTAAAATTAGGGTGGCGATGACCAGTAAGCGATATGGCCGTACAAAAGGGCGCAGTTTTTGGAATAAGTGCCATAAATTCATATGCAATTTTTTTATTTTCAAGCCTGATTTGAGTCTAAGCCCGATCAGGCCATGTCACAAGCGCATACAATCTTTTCTATTGTGAACAGAAATCATCCGCTAGAATAAAGTGAATTTTATATTTATTTTAGATGATGCATTTTTGCCGATGAACTTTGAATTGTTTGAGCCGGAAGCTCGAGCCAATCTGTTGCCCTGTGATGGGGTAGTAGAAGACTATGGCCTGATTTTAACGCCTCAGCAGAGCGAGCAATATTTGCAGTATTTTTTGGCTCATCTGGCCTGGCAACATGATGAAGTGGTGTTGTATGGAAAACACTATAAAACGGCACGCAAAGTGGCCTGGTATGGCGATGAACATTACCCATATCATTATTCAGGTACATTCAAGCAAGCCCATGTGTGGACACCGGGATTATTTCGTTTAAAACAACATGTCGAAAATTTGGTCGGGCATTCGTTTAATTCTTGCTTAGCCAATTTATATGAAGACGGTATTCAGGGTGTGGGCTGGCATAGCGATGATGAGCCTGCTCTGGTTTCTAAAGCCGGTTGTGAAACCGTGATTGCTTCATTAAGTTTTGGCGCTACCCGAAAATTCAGTTTTAAGCATAAAAAAAAGCCAGCAAAAGTTGATCTGCTGTTACAGGGCGGTCAGCTGATTGTGATGCGTAGCAAGACCCAGCAGTACTGGAAGCATACTTTAAGGAAATCGGTGAAAATTATTGAGCCACGGGTGAATCTGACTTTCCGTTATTTTTATCCGCATGAAAAGCAATAGAGTATTGGAAATAAGCGAATAAAAAAGCCCATCCTGTGATGAGCTTTTTTAATTTGAGGAGAGTTTTTAACATGGCATCACGTTATCATGGAACAATGGATGCTGAAGAACAATAATCATATTATGAGAATATATTGTTAAATTCAATATAATTTACATTAAAATAAATCACATTTCCTTAAATTATAATGTGTCTTCCTGATGGGTCAAGGCCATAAATTTCTTTTCAATCAAGCTGGCATTGTCTTGTAAAATTTCAATCAACTTCTGGAAGTTGGTAAATTCAAAGCGGTTTCTAGAACCCAATAAGGTCAAGGCCAAAGGCGGTTCCTTGCTGGAGAATTTCACCGGAATAGAAAGACTGGCCAGATTTGGATCAACTTCTCCACTCGAGAAATAATAGCCCTGCTTTTTAATCTGCTTCATCTGCAACAGAAACTCTTCTTCGTTATGCGCAAATCCAACTTCAGACAGCTCGGTGGCAAAGCGCTGGTAGTAATCCAAAATACGCTGTTTGGGTAAATGTGCCAGAATCACCTTGGCAGAAGAGCCTTTATAGATCGGGCGAGGGCAACCACGGCCATAAATCAGTGTGGTCAGATCTTTATACAGTTCGTGATGAATATCGATACATGAATCGTAATTTAAATGTGTGAGCAGACAGCCGAATTCAGTACGCTCTACAATTTGCTGCATAAATGGACTACTGATTTGCACCAAGGGATCGGTAGTGCGGGAAATATAATCCAAGACTGCAATCTTAGAACCCAGGGTGTAGTCACCTGAGGTACCACTTAAGCGCTGCAATAATTCTGCTGAAACCAATTCTTTTAAATAACGGTAGCTTGTGGGTTTAGAGAGTCCTAATTCCTCACTAATGATATCGACATTAATGATAGGACGAGACACCGAAAAAAGATCTAAAACGGTGAGAATCTTACCAAAACTAGAAAGTGCCATAAGTACCTGCTTGGTCAAAGCATATAAAAAAGAAATCAATGAGTATTACTTTATAACAAATAAATAGGCAAAGCAGGGCTTTTGTTAAGCTAATGCTGGATTTGTTGGCAGCTAAAAATATTTTTCATTTAAGCTGAGAAAATAAGGCAATATCTATTTAATAGATCTTTTTAATTTAAGTCTTATTATCATAATAAGATATTATTATTGACTTAAAATGTTTTATTTGAAAAAATACTCAAGTTAAATATCTAATGATGAATTTTTAATCTTTCTGGTTTGGCTGTTTTCCTGTTTTATTCCACATCAACAGGATGATGTGGAATCTTCTCCATTCATTTTGAATGACACTCATCTCTGATGACATGTTGAAACATGCCTATTTTTACACGATCCATCTTCCAGATAGATCGTGCCTTGTAGTCGTCATTTAAAAATTAGGAAGAAGGTATAAACCCTAATTTGAGATCAACCCATGTTGCTTACCAAACAAGTACTCGCATTTCGTCCCAGCAAGATGGACTGGATTTTTGCGACTAAAACGTTTCTGGCAGGCATGCTCGCCTTATATGTGGCTTTTGCATTGAACTTGGCTTATCCCATTTGGGCGATTGGGACAATCTTTGTCATCGCCAATCCTTTTTCCGGCATGACTTCTTCCAAAAGTGTGTATCGTACACTGGGTACCTTATTGGGTGCTGTGGTTTCGGTGGTGGTGACTCCGCTACTCATCAACATGCCGTGGCTGTTTACTTTGTTTTTGGCCGCTTGGGTAGGTGGCTGCTTATATATCTCGATGCTCGACCGAACTCCGCGTAGCTATGTATTTATGCTTGCGGGCTATACCACCGTGATTATCAGCTACAACATTATTTATAACATCGGCACGGCATCGATGTTTGATATGGCAGTGGGGCGTTTTTTAGAGATTATGGTCGGGGTGGTCTGTAGTGCCATCGTGACCACGACGATCTTTCCGCTGCACATTGGACCAGCCGTGGCCGCAAAGGTATCTAAAACTTTTAAAGACACCAAAGATTTATTTGACCAGATTTTGCTGAACCCATCCAAACTGGAAAATTACAGTAGCGCACTCAGTCAGATTGCTCGTGATATTGCCGAAATTTATGTCATGGCGGTGCATTTGGCTTATGAAAAATCCACCTTGCAGGGCATGACCAAGCCGTTACAGGAAATGTTGCATCAACTGAGCATGCTGGTGGCAAATCTGGTGGCAATGGCGGAACGGGTCAAACAGCTAGATCAAATGGATCGCCAATATCGTGCTCAGCTTCAGGTGATTCATGATCATAGCGCGGCATTTTTAAAAGATGATCAGGATATTCAGGAACAGACTTTAAATCTGTTACCTGACAATTTTGAGCAAGATTTTGCTGACTTGATGGCTGCTGCACCAGCTGAACAGCAGGTGATTTTGGCCAGCCTGAAAATGGATATTCGTCATTTCATTCAAAATATCAGAGCCATCAAACTGATTTGGCGACGCATTCAGCAAGGCGATGCTTCACTGCCTGAAAGCGTGACGCCACTGACCACGACTTATCCCAATTTACACCGTGACCATGGGGTTGCGGTACGGGGCGGGATTTCCGCTTTTATGGTCGTGATCATTGCTACAGGATTTTGGATTTTAAGTGGCTGGAAAGCCGGATTTATGATGGCTGAAATGGCGGCCATCAGTGCCTGTATTTTGACGGCCATGGATAATCCGGTACCGGCATTGAAGATGTTTGTGCGCGGCAATATTTATGCCGGGGTACTGGTGTTTATTTATGCCTATGGCATTTTCCCGCACGTGACCTCGTTCTGGGAATTGGCACTGGTACTGGCCCCTTTTGTGATCTATTGCCTGATGATGTTTCCCCATCCGCCACTCACCGGGATTGCCTTACCCTTATTAATGGGAACCATCATGGGCTTGAACTTGCAAAACCATTACATGCTGGATCAGGTTTTTTTCTTTGATGCCACCATCGGTTCGGTGCTGGGGCCGATTATTTCAATTTATATCATTCATCTGGTTCGGGCTATGTCCCCTGAAATCACGGTACAGCGGATTTTGTCACTGCATTACAAGGCGATTCGCCAAGCTTTATATCTTCCTTATGGCGTGCCGTTCCGGATTCATCTGCGCAGTATGCTAGACCGGATTGGGGTATTGAATACCAAGATGGTGCAGTCAGAAAAATTAAAGACCCAGATTAATTTGGCGCTGGTGGAAACCAGTGCAGTGATTGATCTGACCCGTCTGCAAGAATTGATGCATCGACTTGATTCGGATCAAGCCATTTTGGCCAGTCTGGAAGATCTGCAACAAGGTCTGGATGATTATTTTCGTGCCAAAGAAAATGCACAAACGCAGCTGATTCCAGATCTTCATCAGCAAGTTATTTTAAAAATCAGCCAATTAAAAAACCAGACACAGCAACTGGAGCATGCTGAAACTGCTCAAAGGATTCAGATGTCTTTAAACAATATTCGCAGCAGTTTGTGTCATGAACCGGCACAGTCTAAGCAACACACAGAACTTGGAGAGGTAGCCCATGGGTGAGTTAAATGTCTATGGAGTATATGTCCCGATTCTGCTGATTCAGGCAGTACTGGCCTACGCTTTACTGCGTGTATTGATGCGCTTGCTCGACCGTTTTGTGGAACAGGGCTGGATTCCGCTGCCACATATTTTTTATCTCTGTATTTATCTGGTACTGCTGTGGTTAGTGCATTGGGGTTTTATTGTCTGCTTGGGCTAAGCAGCTATCTTTTGAAGTGAATGAGGTTTTTCCATGACATCTTTAGACTTGCGTAAAGTCGTCCGACCGGTACTCTTTGCTGTGGTCGCTGTCGTTGCAATTTTGGCAGTAAAACATATTTGGGATTATTACAATTCTGAACCCTGGACCCGTGATGGACGGGTACGTGGCGATGTGATTCAAGTCTCTTCAGATGTTTCCGGTTTGGTCACTAAGGTTTTGGTGCAGGATAACCAGACGGTCAAAAAAGGTCAGGTGCTGTTTAAAATTGATGTTGCCCGTCAAGCTCTGGATGTCGAGCAAGCCCGATCAGACTTGTCTAAAGCTAAAGCCGGTTTGGCTGCTGCCGAAGCCGAATTGGCACAGGCCAAAGCCAATGTGGTGAAGTCCCAAGCCAATAGCAATCTGGCGGATAAAAATGCCAGTCGCTATTCCAATTTAATGGACGGTGCGATTTCAAAACAAGAACAGGATCAGATGTTTGCAACGCGTGATCAGTCGCATGCTGAACACGAACAAATGCTTGCCGCGATTGAACAGGCCAAAGCCAATATTGTGCAGCAAAAGGCCTTGATTGAAGTCGCGACCAGTAATCTGCACTTGTCCGAACTGAACTTAAACCGTTCCGAAGTCGTGGCACCGGTGGATGGTACCTTGTCTAACTTTGAATTGCAGGAAGGTAATTATGTCAAAGTGGGGCAGGCGGTGGCTGCACTGTTAAACCGTCAGCAGCTGTATGTGGTTGGTTATTTTGAAGAAACCAAACTGGACAAAATTTATGTCGGTGCTCCGGCAACCATCCAGCTCATGGGAGATTCGCAAAAACTAAAAGGTCATGTTCAGGGCATTGCTTCCGGGATTGAAGATCGGGAACGTACTACAACCACCGGCCTGCTTGCCAATGTAAATCCAACCTTTAGCTGGGTGCGTCTGGCACAGCGTGTTCCGGTGAAAATCATGATTGATGAATTGCCGAAGAACCAGCTGGCCTTTGTGGCTGGACGTACTGCAACAGTGCATATTGAGAAAAATCCCAATAATATCCACCAATAACTTCGAATAGATTCGACCTGGTTCATTTCAATAAAAAAGCATCCGACCGGATGCTTTTTTATTGTTTGTTCATTCGCTTTTAAGGGGTTAAGCCTACCGGATTACGATACCAGCTTTCTATAAACAGCGCTGCTGCAATACTGTCTGCAGCCAGTTTTTTGGCGCGTCCCTGAGCTTGGTAATGATCCAGTTCATCGCGTGCTTCACGGGTGGTCAGGCGTTCATCCACCATCAAGGTTTCAATATTGGTCTGGTGGCGCAAGCGACGGGCAAATTTGCGTGAACGTGTTGAAAGTTCCGATTCGCTATCATCCATATTCAGCGGTAAACCGACCAGAAATAAGGTGGGTTGATACTGTTTGACGATTTTTAGCAAAGCATCCCAATTCGGAATGCCATCTTTCATGGGAAACAGGGCAAGCGGATTGGCACTTTCAATCATGGATTGACCCACCGCCATGCCCATTTTTTGGGTACCAAAATCAAATGCCATAATCATTTGTGGTTGTGATAAATCAGGCATGTCCAATCTCTGATGACAACCAGGTCCGGTCGACGCCCATTTTTTTATAGGCGGCATCCCAGCGGTCGTCATAAGGTAAGTTAAAAATCAAATCCATATCTGAATCGCAGATCAGCCAGTCGCCACGTGCCAATTCTGCTTCCAGTTGATTTTTGCCCCAGCTGGCATAGCCCAAGGCAATCTGATAACGGCCCACACCTTCATTATGTGCAATAGCATCCAGAATGTCTTTGGATGTGGTGATACAGACATTTTCACCCACAGCAATGGATGAATGCCAGGTCGGCTGACCGGTATGCAGCACAAAGCCGGCTTCAGGGCGCAGCGGTCCACCTTGCAAGACTGCATGGGGATTGACATTATCTGCTTCAATTTCCAGGTCATTCAATAATTCTTTGATTGAAAGACCCGACGGACGGTTAATGATAATGCCTTGAGCACCGTCTTCATCATGGCGTGCCAAATAAATCACCGTATTGGCAAAAAAATCATTGGCTAAATCAGGAGGTGCAATGAGACAGCGATGTGTCAGATATTGTTTAGTCATCTAAGCATCTCCGAGTTTTAGTCTATCATTTGAAAAAATATTTTTAAATTTGGTGTAGCTGTCACTCTATCTAGAGCTTTCTTGACTATAACATTGACCTTACAAATTTCTATAAAGAATTATAAGCTGAATATATAAATTTATGTTTTTCTCACGCTTAAGATTTTATTTTGAGATTAAAGTCACATTAAAATAGTTGTCTTGATTTATTAAAACTTAAATATTTTTTTGACTTATTGTGTATTTTTACTTTTTTTGTGACCAATATTTAAATTATCTTAATTTAGTCAAAATAATTATATGTTTTATAGAAAAATATTGATTTGATCCATATTGTTTTGATTTGTATGATGTATGTAATAAAAAGTAAGTTGAATATTATTATGTCGGTTCAAATAAACAAGAAAGTTATCACTTTATGCTTTACTTCATTGTTTGCTGTACAAACACATGCAGCGGTATTTGGAACTTATGAAGAAGATGGATCTCTTTTTAGAAGCTCTTTAAATGCGGAACTCAATTCATCCGTGGCGGCAAAGTTTGACAGCAAGAAAAATTCTAAAGATGCAGTTTTATATTATTTAGAACAGGCACGAATTTTACAGGTCAATCAACAGTATCAAGAAAGCCTGGATATTTATAAAAAGGCATTTGAGCTGATCGATCAGCAAAACAACAGAAGTAAAGTGAGTGTAACCCGGATGGGGTTCAAAGCCCTTTCGATGGTGAGCAATGAGTCCGTTGTACCTTATTTGGTTCCTCCCTATGAGCAGGTTTTAGCGCATATTTCTCAGGCAAAAAATTATATTCTGCTGAATAATGCTGAAGCTGCAGCGGTGGAAATGCGTGTTGCACAGCAAATTCAGCGAGAAATTGAACTGGCGCATGAGAAAGAATTTGCTCAGAAAAAAGATAAGCAGAAGAATGCAGATAAACAAATTGATTATTCAACTTTAGATGAAGCTTTTGCCGGTTTGGATCCAATTGCAGGCCGAATTAAAAATACCTATCAAAATGGTTATGCTTTTTACATGGCGGCTAATTTGTGGGAAGCCACAGGTGACTATAACAATGCTTTGGTAGACTTTAAAAAAGCTTATGAATTGCAAGGTGATTCCAATGTTGCCCAAGATGTAACCCGGGTTGATAAAGTATTAAGTAACAATGCGAAAACAGTACCTGTCATTGTATTTATTGAACAGGGCACAGTACCGAAAAAGATTGAAAATAAACTTGCTTTTCCCATGCCCAATGGACTGATTAATATTGCATTTGCCACCTATGAGCCGAGTACTTACGTGCCACCGAAAAGCTTGAAAATTAAGCTAGGTGATCGCCAAGTACAGCAAAGTGCTCTGGTCAGTGATATTGGTGCACTGGCAGTAAAAAACCTGAAAGAACAAACCATCAGTAACGTTACCAGTCAGATTGTACGGGCAACGACAAAATACGTGATGCAACAGCAATTGGGCCAGCAATTGGGATCCTTAGGGCAGCTGGCTGGAAACTTAATGAATGTTGCCACTGAACGTGCCGATTTAAGAGCATGGTCGACACTGCCAAGTAATACACAGGTGGCACGTTTTGAGGTGAGTCCAGGAAAACATAATTTGAAAATTATTGGACCACAATCCTCTAGCCCAACACTTAATGTTGAAGCAAATCCAAACCAAACCGTTTTTGTTTATGTCAGTGATATAAATAATAAAATTTCAGCCAGTGTAAGTGCTGTAACTCGTTAATTTTAAAAGAGTGTAATGATGAAAATATTTTTAAAGCTGGGGATGGCAGGCCTTTTGGCTACTGCACTTATTGGTTGCACCGCACCCAACTCACTCTCTACCCAAACTGCAGCCGATGGCAACTATAGCGTAAAAACCGTTAGCAATAACCCAAAACTGGTCACGCAAATTGCTGTTGATCGGATCAGTATGGGATACGCTGGCGATTTGAAAAAAGCTTCGATTGCAATTAAGGACCGCTGGTTTGTGAGCCGTAATTTTGAATACAAAATTGTTTGGGTAGATGCAAATGGCTTTGAAGTGAATCCAGAAGGTTCACGCTGGAAGCCTATTCAGTTAACAGGCCGCGAAATAAAGACCGTTCAATCCATTGCGCCTAACCCATCTGCTGTTGATGTTGTTGTCTATTTGAGAAAAGATTAAGGATAAGTTTTCCATGAAATTGAAATTAACTTTGGCTACTACTATTTTGGCTACTTTGGTCTTGGGCGGCTGTGCGTCGAATAACGTGAGTTATGGAGATGCCCAGTCAGTTGAAACCCTGACTAAAGATTTCGGTTCTACCGATTTGCAGATGATTGCGGACAAAATGGTGGATGATATGTTGACCTTTCCGGTGATTGTTCAATTGACCCAAAACCGCCGCCCAGTGATGTTTGTCGACCGCATCCGCAATAAAACGCAAGAACATATTGATACCGAGTCAATCACTGACACCATTCAAAACAAACTCATCAATTCAGGCAAATTCCGTTTTGTAGATATGACTTCTGCCAACGCATTAGCTCAACAGTTGGCATACCAAAAGCAAAGTGGATTGGTGAACCAGGCGACTTCGGTAAAAGCCGGTGGTCATATTGGTGCTGAATATATGTTAAACGGTAACCTGTCGAGCATTGTTAAAAATGCAGGGGGTAAAAGTGATGTGTATTACAAGTTCACTTTAAAACTTCAAAATGTACAAACCGGCATTGTGGAATGGACCAGCGAGAAAGAAATTCGTAAATCGTCGAAACGTTCGACCTTCGGTTTATAATTCAAATATGCAACTGTGCGATTGCACAGTTGCTTAAGAAGATAATAATGATGAATAAAATATTTTTAGCTTTATTGCTTGCTGGTTGTGCGACCAGCTCTGCATTTGCAGCATTAAAGGAAGTGGTTAAAGAAGCGTCGGGTAGTGGAGCTACCCAGCATCAAGCTATTTCAGAAGCCTTGTTGGTTGCGGTTCAATCGGTGAATGGTGCGACTGTTTCCTCACGTGTAGATTATGAAACAACTGTCAATATGTCAGTTTCGAATAATAAATGGAGTTATTCTGGTAAAGTTTCTCCAGTATTTAGCGTAGATAATACTGGCTCAGGATCTGTCACTAAATTCCAGGTGCTCAGCGTGACCGGATCAAAAAACAACTATCGTGCGAAAGTGCGTGCGTATGTTGTGCAGTACCAGTCATCTGTTCAGGATCAGCATTTACGCCGCATTGCTGTGCTGCCATTTCAATTTTATGAAAAAAACAACCGTTCTGCCAAGGTGGATTCTGCGGAAGATTTTGCATCAGAATTGTCTGATCAGTTGGGTATCTATTTGGCTCAGACGGGTCAATTGAGCTTGGTGGATCGTCATTATTTAAGCGAAATGCAGTCTGAAAATGAGTTTTTATACTGGGATGGTGCGCCGCAAGAATTGGCACGTATAGGTCAGAAAGTGGGTGCAGACTATTTGTTGGTGGGCCGTATCAATAATGTCTCGGTTGCCAATGGTCAACAGATGTATGGTCTGAATCAAGGTTCAGATCAAGTACGTTTAACCTGGCGTGTGATTGAGGCGAATACCAGCAAAGTTGTTGCAGCGGGTACCTTCAACCGTGTTATTGCAGATAATGCAATTCAAAACATGCTGAATAATTCATTGAATGATTCAAGTACAGATAAAATTGCGCAAAGCTTGAGTCGAGAGGTGCTGGTTGGGATGAAACTACAACCCGCCTCCTATCAGAATCAAGAGACAGGTTTTACTCCAACCTATGACATGACCCCAGGATCGAGTGAAAAACCGATCAAATGGTAAGTCGTCCTCAAAGCAACGTTATTTGCATTGAAGTTCAAAACCAGTACATGCTGTACTGGTTTTTTTATACCTGTTGAAATTTAAGTTGACGTAATTGCTTGGCATGTTGCAGGGTCGTATCATTAATCTCGACTCCACCGGTCATACGCGCTAGTTCATCAATACGCTGTTCTTCGGAAAGATTGAGAATGGTACTGCTGGCTGGATCAGTCTGACGTTTCTTCACCAGCAGATGCTGATCCGATTGGGCTGCAACCTGGGCCTGATGGGTAATACATAAAATCTGTACATGCTGGGCTAGGTCTGCCAGTAAGCGGCCGACCATTTCTGCCGTACCGCCACTAATACCGACGTCAATTTCGTCAAACACCAAAACTTCCGATTCGGTTTTTTCCGCATTCATGACTTGCATCACCAGGGCAATACGTGAGAGTTCGCCACCGGATGCCACGCGGGCCAAAGGCTGCGGTGGAATGCCTTTATTCGCAGTAAACAGCAATTGAATAAAACTGAGACCTTCAGCACCGGCTTGTTCCAGAGGCTCAAATTTGAACTCAAAATAGGCTTCCGGTAAAGCCAGCTGTTTTACCTGTTCAGTCAGATGTTTGGCTAAAGGAACCGCTGCAGTACGACGAATCTCATCTAAATGTTGTGCTTTGGCTAAAAAGTCCTGATGCGACAATTCTACCTGTTCGGCTAAAGTTTCAGGGTCTTCAAGCTGATGCAACTGCTCAAGTTCAGCCTGCCAAGCCTGATATTCTTCTTTCAAGGTTTCTGGCTGGCTGCGATATTTACGGGCCAAACGGTGGAAAACTTCCAGTTGTGTATTCAGCTCTTCCATCCGTTCCGGATCGAAGCTTTGGCGATCGATAAACTGACGCAAGTTTGCCGTTGCATCCTCAATTTCACTTTGTGCATTGATGAGTGAATTATAGATTTCGGCAAGCTGTTCACTACGTCCAGAATGTGATTCCAGACGGCGAATAATGGAAGACAGTTCCTGGGTAATATTCTGTTCCGCTTCATCCAGTACATTTAAACTGCTGCCACAGTCCAGCATGATATGTTCATGATGGCTTAAGCGGTCAAATTCCTGTTCAATCTCTTTGTAGTCAATCTGGGTAATCTCTTCGAGTTCTTCCAGTTGCAACTCTAAAGTTTCAATACGCTGTTTGCGGGTGGCTTGAGCATCTAAAGCTGCCTGATACTGGCGAATATCTTTTTGCCATGTGCTGTAGGCATCACGTACCTCTTGAGCCGGCTGATAAAAATTGCTGTAACGGTCGAGCCAGTGTTTCGGATAAGGCGGTTCGAGCAGTTGTTGCTGGCTATGCTGACTATAAAGCTGCACCAGTAAACGGCCAATTTCTTTTAGTTCAGACAGGCTGCTTGGACGGCCATTAATCCATGCCTTACTGCGACCAGTGGCAAAAATCACCCGACGTAAATGAATTTCACCCGATTCATCATCCAACTCATGTGCTTTTAGCCACTCGGCTTCAGGACTCTGTTCCTGATAACTAAAAATGGCCGTCACATCGGCTTTGTCTGAACCGAAACGTACATAATTGGTGTCGGTACGTTCACCCAGGCAGGCCGAAAGTGCATCCAGCAATAGCGATTTACCGGCACCTGTTTCACCGGTCAAGACATTGAAACCTTGTTCAATATCAATGGCTAGATGATCGGCTAAAGCAAAATTGATCAGAGTTAAATGTGTCAGCATAAACGCATCCAAGCTGCGAAAAGTTTTAGTCTAAGATAGTGAAATTTTGTTTTGGTCACAAGACAGCTTTTATTTTAAAAGGACTTAAAACATCAATATCTTACCCTATATTGGCTGTGAACATGAAACTCGCCGTTCAAGATAGCCGATCATTTTTCTGCTCTGCCAATTCATGTTATTAAAAAAGATAGATGTTTGAGTCAACAATTTATCTAAATCAGCAAAACTGGAAACTGTTTGAAACTTCAATCGGGCGACATTTGAAAATTTAAGACAGAATTACAACCACACTATTAGCCTTTGGTCGGGGAAACATTATCCACCATTTGGGCTTATAATTTCATGGTTATCGCTATTCATGCACCAAGCATTCATTTTTCACTGATACAGAAATAAAAATATTTGTAAAAATTTGAAAAATATTAATTTAGCTGGATGAAACAGCGATTGATTAGTTGAATGCTCAGCTTTAAACTAGCTCGAGCAAAAATTATAAATGCGCATTATCTGGAGAATACGCATGTCAAATCAGTTTGATCACGTTTCGGTTGTCAAAAAGTCGAATGTTTATTTCGATGGCTTATGTATCAGTCATACCGTGCAGTTTGAAGATGGCACTAAAAAAACCTTAGGGGTGATTTTGCCAACAGAACAGGCATTGACCTTTCAAACTCATGTGCCTGAACGTATGGAAATTATTTCAGGTGAGTGTCGTGTACAAATTGGCGACAAAATCGAAAGTGAATTGTTCCGTGCCGGTCAATCTTTTTATGTACCAGGCAATAGCCGCTTTAAAATCGAGACCGATGAAGTCCTCGATTATGTCTGTCATTTTGAAGGCTAAGCATTAGTCCCAGATAAGACAAAGAAATTTTACCTTGAATCGGTTAAACTAGATTCAAGCGTCAATCCTGTAAAGCCTGCTTTGCAGGATTTTTCTTTTTTGTATTGTTACCATAGATTTTAGAGGTCGTTCATGGCAAAACCAGAATATTATTATGGCGTTCACTCAGTGGAGTCATTATTAGAACTCGAGCCTGAGCGCGTATTGACTCTATTTACCTTGAAAGGTCGTGATGACCAGCGTTTGAAAAACGTCTTGGCTTTGGCTGAACCTTTTGGCATTAGTGTGCAGCAAGCCAGCCGTGACAAACTGGAAAAACTGGCAGGTCAGCCTTTTCATCAGGGCGTGGTTGCCGCAGTACGTCCACATCCAGTGCTGAATGAACAGGACCTGGATGAAGTGCTCAAGCAAAATCCTCAGGCACTTTTGCTGGCGCTGGACCAGGTCACCGATCCTCATAATTTGGGTGCATGTATTCGTACAGCCGCTGCCATGGGTGTTGAAGCGGTGGTGGTTTCGCGTGATCGTTCTGCCAGCTTGACGCCAACTGCACGTAAGGTTGCTGCCGGCGGCGCAGAAAAGGTGAAGTTTATTCAGGTGACCAATCTGGCGCGTACTTTGGGTAACATCAAAGATGAATTTAATGTACGTGTAGTCGGAACCATGCTGGATGAAAAAGCCTTACCAGTGGATAAATTTGATTTTACCGGTACGGCAGTGTGTGTGGTGATGGGGGCTGAAGATACAGGTTTACGCCCGATTACCCAGTCGCAATGTGATCAGACGGTATACATTCCAATGGCAGGAAACTTGCAGAGTTTAAATGTCAGTGTTGCCACAGGGATGGCACTGTATGAAGCTTGTCGTCAACGTAACCTGTAATTTTTTCTCTTTCAAATTTAAAAGTTGTTTGCTATGTCTCCCCGGTCTCAAGGTTATCTTTATGTCGCCATTACCATGTGTATTTGGGGGGGATTTACCATTACTTCCCGTCTGAATGCCCAGTGGGGGATTAGTGCCTGGGACATCACCGCCTTACGTTTTGCCTTGGCATTTTGTATTTTGATGCCCATTTTGCTCTATAAAAAAGACACCGTTTTTTTATGGAAAAAACAGCCTTTTATTTTGGCGATGATTGGCGGGGTAGCATATTGCCTGACCTCATATACTGCATTCCATTATGTGCCGGCAGCACATGCAGCCATTTTTCTCAATGGCTGTATTCCGCTGTGCACAGCCATAGCTGCATTTGTGCTATTTAAGCAGCCTTTGGATAAACACATCTGGATCAGCCTGTTGATTATGCTGAGCGCGATCACTGCCATGAGTTTCTTAATGTATCAGGAAACCGGTGTGGCTTTTGGCTTTGGCGACATGCTATTTTTCCTGAGTGCGATCTGGTGGGGTGTGTTTACCGTACTGTTACGGCAATGGAAACTCTCTGCCTGGCATTCCATGGCAGGGGTCGCCATCTGGTCGGCGATTGTTTATGTCCCGATTTATCTGCTGTTTTTACCGAAAAATTTAACCGCACCTGAACCTATGCATTTACTGTTACAGGTGGTTTTTCACGGCATCTTTGTGGTGATTGTAGCTACACTGACTTATGTAGAAGCCATTAAACGTTTAGGGGCATTCAAGGCGGGAAGTATCGTGACTTTGGCACCGTTTATGGCTGCAATTTTAGCAGTACCGCTATTGGGTGAACCTTTAAGTCTGGCCATTATTTGTGGCTTGATTGGTATGGCGATTGGTGCTTTGCAGCCATGGCGCTGGATCAGTCATCAAGACAGTTTGTAGCGGCAACTTGATCAGCAAAAAAAGCAGTCCTGATCGACTGCTTTTTTAATTTCAGCGTTTTAAATAAGCTTCATGTAATGGCTTTAAATGACTGTAGAGATGATCAAGATGACCATCATTCAGCACAATATCATCCGCCAAACTACGCTTTTGCTCACGTGACATCTGAGCCTGAATAATCTTTTTAATTTGCTCGATCGACTGATGATCACGCATGGCAGCCCGCTGAATCTGTAAATCAATCGATGCATCGATGAGCAAGGTGTGATCGGTCAGTTCATGCTGGTTAGTTTCAAACAGCAGGGGAGAAACCAATATCACATAGGGACTGGTTGCGGCTTGCAGCTGTTGAATAATGGATTGGCGAATCGCAGGATGGGTAATGCTTTCTAGGACTTTGCGCGCATCTGGATCTTTAAAAATATGTTCGCGTAATGCCCGACGATTCAGTTCGCCATTCGCTAAAAGTACCCAATCTCCAAATGCAGCGTGAATTTGCTGTAAAGCAGGTTGTCCTTTTTCAACGATCTCTCGCGCGACAATATCGGCATCTACTACAATAATGCCCTGGGTTTCAAACCATGTACTTGCGGCAGATTTTCCACTGCCAATTCCTCCAGTTAAACCCAAGATAAAAGTCATATATGTACCTAGAAATTACTGTCCCAAATAGATTTTCATAATCTGCTCACCCCAAATGAACGCAATCCAGCCGGCAATGGCAATATAAGGACCGAATGCAAAAGGTTGGTTCTCTTTGCGTATTTTCAGCAGAATAATGCCAATCACTGCACCAACGAAGGAAGAGAGTAATACGATCAGCGGTAATAGAAATGGACCCATCCAGGCGCCTAAAGCCGCCAGGAGTTTAAAGTCTCCATAGCCCATACCTTCCTTACCGGTAATGATCTTAAACAGATAATACACAATCCAGAGACAGAGAAAGCCAATAATGTAGCCCCAGATTGCAGAACTTGGACTGGTATAGATACTATAGCTATTCACTGCTAAACCCAGAGCTGCAAGGGGCAAAGTATAACGGTCAGGTAACAGTTGGGTATCGAAGTCAATAAAGGTGAGGGCGATCAGTGTCCAGGTGAGCAGCAGGCCAAACAGCATTTTTAGGGTGGGGCCAAATACGGCCACAATGATCAGGGAGCATATTGCAGTCAATAGTTCAATTAAAGGATAACGACTACTGATCGGATTTTTGCAAGAACCACATTTACCGCCTAAGGCCAGCCAGCTGATGACGGGAATATTTTGATACCAGCGAATTTCAGTTTGGCATTTAGGACAGGTAGATGGCGGTTGGCTTAGCGTCAGTTTGGATTCATCAATAATGGCTTGTTCAGGATGCAGCAATATTTGACAATCCTGTCGCCACTCTTGCTCCATCATCTTGGGAGTTCGATAGATGACAACATTTAAAAAACTACCGATACACAGACTAAAAAGCCCAACCGCAAGATAAAGTGCAGTTGGGTTGATCTGTAAAAATAAGATAACGTCATTAAACAAGAGAATTAACCTTTGGATTAGCCCACGACTGAGCCCATTTGGAAAATTGGAAGATACATGGCAACAACCAAACCACCGACTAGTACACCCAGCACTGCCATAATTAAGGGTTCCATCATAGAGGTTAAACCGTCTACTGCATTGTCGACTTCGTTTTCAAAATGCGTTGCGACTTTATCCAGCATACTGTCAAGAGCACCTGATTCTTCACCAATCGCTACCATCTGTACAGCCATAGAGGGAAATTTGTTGGTGACTCGCATGGCAAATTGTAATTGTTGTCCTGTAGCAACATCATCACGAATTTTCATTACAGCAGCTTCATAGACACAGTTATTGGTTGCCCCTGCTGTAGATTCCAATGCATCAATCAAGGGAACACCGGCAGCAAAGGTAGTCGCTAGAGTACGACTGTAACGCGCAATAATAGCTTTATAGACCAGGTCACCAAAAATAGGAGCTTTGAGGGCTGCTTTATCAAGAAAATCACGGAATTTTTTACTGCGTTTTTTAGCTTCAAGAAATCCGGCAATCATCGCACCAATGGCAATAATCAGAATAAACCAGTATTTTTGCATCCATTCCGACATATTTACTACCATTTTGGTAAAGGCAGGTAAATCTGCACCAAAGGATGTAAATAGATCTTGGAAAACCGGCACCACTTTAACCATCAAAATAATGGTCACGATCACGGCCACCACAATGACAGCTGCCGGATATTTCATGGCTTTTTTGATTTTTTGCTTTAAAAGTTCACTTTTCTCTTTATAAATCGCGACGCGATCCAGCATGGTTTCTAGGGCACCTGACTGTTCGCCGGATTCAACCAGTGAGCAAAATAAATTATCAAAATATTGAGGATATTTTTTAAGGGCACCGGCAAAGGTATTACCGCCCTCGACTTCACCTTTAATCCCTAATACCACTTCACGCATGGATGGATTCTCAAGGCCTTCTGCTACAATTTCGAAGCTTTGAACCAAAGGAACACCGGCTTTCATCATGGTAGCTAGCTGGCGGGTAAAAATAGTAATATCCAGCGTGGTTACTTTCTTTTTCATTAAACCTTCGAGAATATTTTTACGTTTTTCCCGAATGTTTTTAATGGTAATGCCTTGCTTACGTAAGGTCACTTTAGCAAGTGCCATATTACGTGCAGGTAATTCCCCTTTAAGTTTTTCCCCTTTACGATCAATGCCTTCATAACTGAAGGTGGGCATCATCTGTGCTTTTTTGACAGCCATGCGTTTATCCTTATTTTAAATTTTCATTTATTCACTGGTTACACGATTGACTTCCTGAAGCGAAGTCACCCCCTGCATAACCTTAATTAATCCTGAACGTCTTAAATTATTAAACCCCAATCTTTCAGAAGCTGCTGCAATTTCCAGTGCATTACCCTCTTCCATAATAATTTTTGAAATTTCAGGTGTTACTTTCATGACCTCATAAATACCGACACGACCTTTATAACCTTCACGACATTCGGGACAGCCTACAGGCTGATATACTTGAAAATCTGGATGCTTAAGATCTTCTTCTGTAAAGCCCATTTCTAATAAGCTAGGTTCAGGAATATCTGCAGGCTCTTTACATTGAGAGCATAAACGACGTGCTAAACGTTGTGCAATCACCAAGTTTACAGAGGTCGCGATATTGAAAGACGGAACACCCATATTCCTTAAGCGGGTTAAGGTTTCAGGTGCACTGTTGGTATGCAGTGTAGACATGACCATATGACCCGTCTGCGCTGCTTTTACGGCAATTTCGGCGGTTTCCAGATCTCGAATCTCACCCACCATGACAATATCTGGATCTTGACGTAGAAAAGACTTTAGCGCTGCAGAGAAGGTCAAGCCTACTTTGGCGTTGACGTTGACCTGATTAATCCCTTCCAGGTTGATTTCCACAGGATCTTCGGCAGTTGAAATATTGGTGTCTTCACGATTCAGAATATTCAAGCCAGTATAAAGTGATACGGTTTTACCTGAACCAGTGGGGCCGGTAATCAGCAGCATACCCTGAGGTTTATCTAAGGCCTGCATAAACAGCTCTTTCTGCTCTGGTTCATAACCCAATGCATCAATACCTAGCATGGCACTCGATGGATCTAGAATACGCAGTACCAGTTTTTCACCAAACAGGGTCGGTAGCGAGTTGACACGAAAGTCGATGGCTTTGCTTTTTGAAAGCTTAAGTTTAATCCGTCCATCCTGAGGTAAGCGTTTTTCAGAGATATCCATTTGCGACATGACTTTTAAACGCGATGCCAAACGTGTAGCCAGTTGCAAAGGGGGATTAGCAATTTGACGTAATACACCGTCAATACGGTAACGTACCCGATAAGATTTTTCATAAGGTTCAAAATGCAAATCTGAAGCGCCCATGCGAATGGCATCAATCAGTAATTTATTAATATATTTAACAATCGGTGCTTCATCTTCTTTTTGATCATGATCATCATCATCTTTTTGACTTAAGTCTTCTTGCTCGAGATTTAAGTCGATATCATCATCGGAGAATTCAAAGCTATCTGCTTGAGTAAAATTTTGTTCGATCAGTTTGTGTAATTTTGGATATTCTACAATAACCGCTTCAATATTCATTTTACTACTGAAGCGGATTGCATCCATAGCATCTATATTAGTCGGATTGCTGGTTGCAACGTAGAGCAAATTCCCGCGTTTAAAAATCGGTAGAATGCAATGTTTGCTGATGAGTTTTTCATCCACACCTTCGCGGATAATTTGAGCTGAATCATATGCACTCAAGTCAAAAAGAGGTTCGCCAAATTCTTGAGAAATTTTTACTGCAATTTCTAAAGATGAAATTTTCAACTGATCAATTAAAAAAGGGACAATATCCTGATTGGCTTTTTTTGCATTCAATATTGCACTCTGCATATTTTCAGCAGAAACTAAGCCATCTTCGACTAAACGCCGAATAAAACCTGTAAATCTTGGTGAACCTTGTAATGCTGCCATGCGTTAATATGCCTGCTTAATCAATCTGTTTATAATTGGTATCATTAAATTATACTTTTGTTATATAAAAATACCATATCTGAAAGTGTTGTCATCTACTTAATATCAGATAAAACTTTGAACCAGTCGTAATTACAAGACCAAGTTTTTTTTGTAGCAATTTTGAAAAACAACAAACTTATAAAAAAGGCTGGTGAAAATTATCTAAAAAATGCTGAATTCCGTGTAGAATGTGCGCGGTTTAATGAATTGTTTTTAATAGGTTACTGTATGTCGGGTTCGACTATTACTCCTTGGGTTGTCGGCAATTGGAAAATGAACCCAATGCAAGCAGATGCCAAAGTATGGGTAAATGATTTTAAAAAATTATTGCAAAATAATGAAATTAAAGAACAAGATTGTTATTTAGGTGTTGCACCTACCATGCTTGCTTTGGCTGGAGTGAAGAGTGAATTAGCAGATTCAATTCGCCCCATCTATAGCGTTGCCCAAGATGTTTCCCGTATTTCTGGAATAGGGGCATATACCGGTGAGGTAAGTGCTGAGTTGTTAAAAGATCAGCAAATTGATTTTGTACTGATTGGTCATTCAGAACGTCGGGAAATTTTTGCTGAAACTGCACAGATTCTGAATGAAAAAGTTAAAAATGCTTTAAATGCAGGATTAACCATTCTTTACTGTGTGGGTGAAAGCCTGGAACAGCGTGAAAATGGTCAGGCAGAGCAGGTGGTCTTGCAACAAATTTGTGATATTGCGACTGTTGTAACAGCAGAGCAATGGAAGAATATTGTGGTGGCTTATGAACCCATTTGGGCGATTGGTACCGGCAAAACAGCTTCACCTGAAGATGCACAGGCAATGCACGCTAAAATTCGTGAAGGTTTAACTCAAATTACACCTTTAGGTGCAAGCATGGCTATTCTGTATGGTGGTAGTGTTAAGCCAGAAAATGCAGTAGAGTTGGCTGCCTGTCCAGATATTAATGGTGCGCTGGTTGGTGGTGCATCTTTAAATGCAGAGTCTTTCTATAAAATTGCTCAGGCTTTTGCAAATACAAAATAATTAGGAGTTCAGCATGCATGCATTTGTGCTGGTAGTACATATTATCTTAGCCCTTTTAATGATTGTATTGATTCTGGTACAACATGGTAAGGGTGCCGATGCGGGTGCATCATTTGGTGGTGGTGGTGCAGCAACTGTATTTGGTGCTTCAGGTTCCGGTAATTTTTTAACCCGTGTAACCGCGATTTTGACCGCTTTATTTTTTGTAACAAGCTTAAGTTTAGCGGTGTTTGCCAAAAAACAAACCACCGATGCTTACAGCTTAAAATCGGTACAAACCCCAGTTCCTGCACAAACTCAATCGCCTGAAACTTCGCCAGTTGCACCAAAAACTGGTGAATAATCTGATTTAGTTCTTTCTTTTTGGGTTTGATCCGACTAGAATGCGACACAGCTGCGGTGGTGGTGGAATTGGTAGACACGCTACCTTGAGGTGGTAGTGCCTTCGGGCGTGGGGGTTCAAGTCCCCCCTTCCGCACCAACTTGTAATCCAGAACATAAGTTGGTGTTGTGCAGCAAATCTGTTGATGCGGGATGGAGCAGTCTGGTAGCTCGTCGGGCTCATAACCCGAAGGTCGTTGGTTCAAATCCAGCTCCCGCTACCAATCAATCTTATTTTAGATGCAAACTGAAGTAGGCACCTTGAGTATTGAGGTGAGATAAAATTTTTGCAATGTTGTTGCGGGATGGAGCAGTCTGGTAGCTCGTCGGGCTCATAACCCGAAGGTCGTTGGTTCAAATCCAGCTCCCGCTACCACTTTTGATTAAGGTGCAACTTAATCAAGCAATCACTAAATAGTTTTTGATTGAAAATGTTCGGTAGATTGTATATAATTTTTGCACGTTGATGCGGGATGGAGCAGTCTGGTAGCTCGTCGGGCTCATAACCCGAAGGTCGTTGGTTCAAATCCAGCTCCCGCTACCAAGTTTCTAAAAGGCTCACAAAAAGGTGGGCCTTTTTGCACAGTGGACTTTGGTTTTTCTGTGTAAATAGGGGCGATTACGCCCTTTTTTATTGGCTATCGTGTAGTGTCCGACATTTAATTGGTCAAATCGTCATGTTTCACTACTAATATAGTTGAGTTAGTCTGAACCGGTCACCGCGACCATTAAATCGCACCATAATGACGAGAGTAAATGAAGCTATCAAATAAAACTCAAGCACTCCAAGACCTAATCGCTCCTGCAGTGCAAGCATGCAATGTAGATCTTTGGGGAATCGAATTTCTTCCTCAAGGAAAGCGTTCTTTATTGCGTATCTATATTGATAAAGCAAATGAAACCGATGCCCAGCCTGTTTTGAATGAAGAAGGCGAGCTAGAGCAGGGCCGAGGCATAGGCGTACAAGATTGTGTTCGCGTAACACAGCAAGTCGGTGCCATGCTTGACGTGCATGATCCAATTTCTGGCGAATATTCACTTGAAGTATCTTCGCCAGGTTGGGATCGTCCATTTTTTCAACTCGAACAAATGCCAGCCTATATTGGACATCAAATTGCGTTACGTCTGATTAGTGCTGTCGATAACCGTCGTAAATTTCAAGCAAAACTGGTTGCTGTTGATCTTGAAAATGAACTCATTCAAGTGGAAGTTGAAAAACAACAAGTTCTTGAAATTGATAGTCATAATATCGACAAAGCAAATTTGATTTACCAAGATTAATTTATCTAATAAATAAGAATCTGAACGAATAGGTGACTTATGGCACGTGAAATTCTTACCGTAGTAGAAACGGTTAGTAACGAAAAAGGTGTACCTCGTGAAGCGATCTTTGAAGCGCTAGAACAAGCGCTTGTAGCTGCGACTAAAAAGAAATTTTATGAAGGCACACACTCGGAAGAAGCACGTTTACGTGTGGAAATCGATCGTAAAACAGGTGATTACCGTACTTTCCGTCAATGGGAAGTAGTAGCTGATGAAGATCACGAGATGCCTGCATGTCAGGATGCCATTTCTGATGTTGATCCTGCTCAATGGTCAATTGGTGACATTCGTGAACTCGAAGTGGAATCGATTGACTTCGGTCGAATTGCTGCACAAATTGCCAAACAGGTAATTGTACAAAAAATTCGTGAAGCTGAACGTGCTTTAGTTGCTGATGCCTATGAGTCTAAAGTCGGTGAGCTCATTTATGGTGAAGTGAAAAAACAAACCAAAGATGGCTTTATTATTGACTTGGGTGACAATGCGGAAGCTTATCTTGCGCGTGAAGAAATGATTCCTAAGGAAATTCTTCGTCCCAAACAACGTGTAAACGCAATTTTATATAGCGTGAACCGTGAAGGCCGTGGTGCACAATTATTATTGTCACGTGCACGTCCTGAAATGCTGATTGCGTTGATGAAGAAAGAAATTCCTGAAATTTCTGAAGAAATTATCGAAATTAAAGCAGCTGCACGTCAACCGGGCGTTCGTGCTAAAATTGCTGTGAAAACCAACGATCACCGTATTGATCCTGTAGGTGCTTGTATTGGTATGCGTGGTACACGTATTCAGGCAGTACAATCAGAGCTCAATGGCGAACGTATTGATGTCGTTGTATGGTCTGACGATCCAGCACAGTACATCGCAAGCGCTTTAGAGCCTGCAGATGTATCGAGTATTGTGATTGATGAAGATGTTCACAGCGCAGACATCATTTTTGCAGCAAGCGATCAGTTGGCACGTGCCATTGGTTCACAAGGTCAAAATGTCCGTTTAGCCTCTGAATTGACAGGCTACAAACTGGATATGATGCTCGAAGATGAATTCTACGCACGTCAACAAAATGAAGCTCAACAATATCTAGACATGTTTGTCACCCGTCTGGATATTGAAGAAGACTTGGCAATGGCTTTGGTTGATATGGGCTTTACTTCGCTAGAAGAAATTGCTTATGTTCCAGCTGAAACATTTGATGAAATTGAGTTGGATGCTGAAACTGTTGAATTATTGCAAAGCCGTGCGAAAGAAATTACATTGGCAGACGCGTTAAAACAACAAGAAAACATTCAAGATCCAAGTGCAGAACTTGTTGCAATGCAAGGAATGACACAGGAAATCGCATATGCCCTTGCGGCCCGCGGTGTGGTGACTGTAGATGATTTAGCTGACCAAGCCACTGACGATATTGAAGATATTGAAGGTTTAGGTGCGGAAAAAGCGGGTCAACTTATTATGAAAGCGCGCGAATCATGGTTTAACTAGGAGGAAATATATGACGGACAAGTCGATTAAAGAGTTGGCTCTCAGCGTGGATCGCCCCGTTGAGAAGCTCCTAGAGCAGGTTCGTGACGCAGGTTTACCGCAACGTAAAGCTGAAGATATTATTTCCACTGAACAACAAAATACCCTCGTTAACCATTTGAAGAAAGTTCATGGTCAAGACGATGGGCATGCAGGAAAAATCACGTTGAAACGTAAAACAACCAGTACTGCTAAAGTGGCAAGTACATCAGGTAAGGCGAAAACGATTAATGTAGAAGTTCGTAAGAAACATACATTTGTTAAGCCAGATCCTGAACAAATCAAAGCTGAAGCACTTGCTAAAGCACAGGCAGACAAGAATGCGACTGCATCTGCTGCTAATACTGAACAAAAAGCTGAAGCACCTCAACCAGGCGCATCTAAGGCGAAACAAGCTTTAGAAGCAATGCGTGCTGCTGCTAAGCAAGAAACGGCTAAGCAAGAAGTACCAAAAGCTGCTGTTGTTGTGAAGCGTAAGTCGAACAACAAACCAATTGTAAAACAAACGGTTAAACAGGTTGAGACGGCTGAACAGAAAAAAGCACGTGAAGCACAAGCTGCGCAATTAAAAGCAGTTGAAGAAGCAGCACGTCGTAAATCGGCTGAAGAAGCTCAACAACGTACGCTTGAACAAATGCGTCAAATGGCTTCTAAGTACACCTCTGAAGATACTACGGCAACGATTCGTGTTGTCGATGATTCTCCATTGGCGGCTGGCCTTGTTGGTCAGGCTTATGAAGATTCATTTGCGAAAGAAGACCGTGAAATTAAACGTGGTGGTAACACTACAAGTACACGTGCACCGAAAAAAGGCGGACGTCGTGGTCAGGAAGAGCAATCTTTCAGCCATAACCAGCATAAACGTGGTTTGAAAACCAGCCAAGGCAACAAGCATGGCTTTGAAAAACCTGTTAAAAAACAAATTTATGATGTTGAAATTGGTGAAACCATTGTTGTTGCTGACTTAGCGGCGAAAATGGCGATTAAAGTTCGCGAAGTCATCAAATCACTCATGAAAATGGGTGAGCTTGTTACTCAGAACCAGGCGATTGAGCAAGAAATTGCGGCACTTGTGGTTGAGGAAATGGGTCATAACCCAGTTCTAGTATCTGATACTCAAGCTGAAGATAACTTACTTGAAGCAGCTGAAGAAGCACGTGGTGTTCAAACCACTCGTGCTCCTGTAGTCACTATTATGGGTCACGTTGACCATGGTAAAACATCGCTTCTTGACCGTATCCGTCGTACTAAAGTAGCTGCGGGCGAAGCGGGCGGTATTACACAGCATATCGGTGCATATCACGTTAAAACCGATAAAGGCATTATCACTTTCTTAGACACACCGGGACACGCAGCGTTTACTTCAATGCGTTCACGTGGTGCCAAAGCGACTGATATCGTGGTTCTGGTTGTTGCGGCTGATGATGGTGTAATGCCACAAACTGCAGAAGCAATTGATCATGCACGTGCTGCAGGTACGCCAATCATTGTTGCAATCAACAAGATGGATAAAGAATCTGCCGATCCAGATCGCGTATTGAACGAATTGACCACCAAAGAAATCGTGCCTGAACAATGGGGCGGTGACGTACCTGTAGCAATGGTTTCTGCACATTCTGGTCAAGGTATCGATGAACTTCTAGACTTGATTTTGATTCAGTCAGAATTGCTTGAATTGAAAGCATCTGAAGAAGGTGCTGCGCAAGGTGTGGTCATTGAAGCACGTGTAGATAAAGACCGTGGTGCTGTTGCTTCTATTCTTGTACAAAACGGTACCTTGAATGTGGGTGATTTAGTGCTTGCTGGTGCATCTTATGGTCGCGTTCGTGCGATGGTAGATGAAAACGGTAAACGTATTAAATCGGCAGGTCCTTCGATTCCAGTAGAAATCTTGGGTCTTCCTGAAGCGCCAATGGCGGGTGACGAAGTTCTTGTTGTTAACGATGAGAAGAAAGCACGTGAAGTCGCTGATGCACGTATGTCTCGTGAACGTGAAAAACGTCTTGAGCGTCAAAGTGCAATGCGTCTTGAAAACATCATGGCATCTATGGGCAAAAAAGATGTTCCTTATGTGAACGTTGTGCTTAAAACTGATGTACGCGGTACATTGGAAGCATTGACGGTAGCATTGCAAGCATTGGCCACTGATGAAGTTCGTGTACGTGTGATCGGTTCAGGTGTAGGTGCAATTACCGAGTCTGACGTTACCCTTGCTGAATCTTCTGAAGCTGTTCTTCTAGGCTTTAACGTACGTGCTGATAATACTGCACGTCAAAAAGCGGATGCAGATGGTATCGATATTCGTTACTACAGCATCATTTATGAATTGATTGATGATGTGAAAGCAGCAATGAGCGGTAAGCTTGCGCCTGAACATCGTGAAACGATTCTAGGTGTAGCTCAAGTACGTGAAGTGTTCCACTCAAGTAAGTTTGGTGCGGCTGCGGGCTGTATGGTTCTTGAAGGCATGTTACACCGTAATAAACCGATTCGCGTATTACGCGATGACGTGGTGGTATTCCAAGGTGAGCTTGAATCTCTTCGTCGCTATAAAGAAGTGGTTGAAGAAGTTCGTGCCGGTATGGAATGTGGTCTTGCCGTGAAAGGTTATAAAGACATTAAAGTACTCGATAAAATCGAAGTCTATGATGTTCAATTGATTAAACGGAGTCTTTAATGGCGGGTAGTCAACGTCTGAAGCGTATGGGAGACTCAGTTCAGCGTGAATTGTCTGAACTGATTCGCCAAGAGCTGAAAGATCCACGCTTAGGTGGTCTGGTGACCATCTCTGCGGTGAAAGTTAGCCCAGATTTAGGATATGCCGAAGTTTATGTAACCGTGATGGGTCGTGAGCTGGGCGATGAGCAAAGTGAAGTAGCAAACAAAGATACCTTAGAAGTTTTAAATAAGGCTTCTGGTTTCTTGCGTCACGAACTCAGTCGTCGTATCAAGACACGTGTAACGCCTCGCTTGCGTTTCCATTACGACAAAACCAACGCATATGGTAACTATATGTTTGGTCTGATTGCTGAAGCAGTGAAGGATTTACCGCCTGCTGAAGCAAAGCAAGATGATGAATAATTGATGTAATAAAAAAGCCACCTTCGGGTGGCTTTTTTTATTTTGAGTTATTTTAAGAATTTGGTAGTTTTATTAATTATTTAAATAACTTATATATAAATGATGTACTGATCAGCGATCAGGATTAATAAAGAAAATATTCTATTTTTGAGATTCAAACTTATGAATAAACTAAGTTTTATCATTGCAGCATTTCTTCTTTCCAGCTGTGCAAGTGTGCCGCCTATTCAGTTGGCTTCAGAAAGTAAATCACCATTTGCGAATGCTGTGTTTGGTGGGGAAACGGTGATATTGGATCAGCCAATGAAAAATAGTGAAGCCTCATATCGTATTTTTAGGCAAGCAGCTACAGGTTTTGTATCATTATCAACAGTGCGAGCAAATGCAGAGCAAGCATCAATTGCTTTTTGTGAACGTAAAAATGAAACAATGCATGGTCTTAGCGAAACTGCCGCAAAGCCACCATATATTTTGGGAAATTTTCCAAGAATAGAGCTGGTGTTTGAGTGTGTTGAGAAAACTGAAAATAGAAATCATCATCTTGCGGCAACTAAGTATGAGAAACTTACAGTCTTAAAAAAATTATTAGATGATGGAGTTCTTACAAAACAAGAATTTGAACAAGAAAAGGCTAAAGTTCTGGCTGAAAATTAATTCAATTTACTGAACTTAAATTGAGTAAAAAATTAAAGTAAAAAACAGATTTTTAATTCAAACTCAGCAAAATGCACCTGATATCAGGCCAGATCATCATGTGAGTCTTTTTCTGCTTTGGGATTACGGCGTCGGCTACGTTGCCAGGGTAGGGGGCGTTCCAGTGCTTCAGGTACTTCACCACTGGTTGAGCGTAACCGTAAATGCAGTGCGGCCTGTGCCATTAGGTTTGCAGACACGGGTGCAGTAATGAACGCCAGTAAAGTCAGCAACAGTTCGGCAAAACCAAAACGTCCCTGAAAAGCTGAAAAAATCATGGCGGCAATTAAGAAGCTGCCGAGTCCCAAGGTACTGGATTTGGTCGGTGCATGTAGGCGCATAAATAAATCGGGCAGACGAACCATCCCAATGCCGCCCACCAGCATGAAGAATGAGCCAATCAACAAAAAAATTGAGATCAGGATTTCCATGAGAAGTTGCATTGCTGTAGCTCCTAATCGATCACATGACCAGTGGTAAAGTAGCGTGCCAGGGCTGCGGTAGAAACGAATCCCAGCATGGCCACCAGAAGCGCGCCTTCAAATAAGGAGGTACTGGCCCAATAGAGGCCCAGAATGACCACCAGACAGGTTGCATTCAGAAACAGGGTATCCAGTGCTAAAAGCCGATCTACGATGGATGGCCCCATCACCATACGAACCAGGCAAAGAAACATGGAAACAGTGATTGCGACCATACACAGACCGAGTGCATAAGGCAAAATACTCATGAATCTTCTCCTAATTCCACATCAAAGATTTCGATCAGTGCTTTTTCATAACGGGTTTTAATTCCGACGATATCAATTTCGGCATTATCGGTACTTAAAGCATGCACCAGAATATCGCCACGATCATCATCAATCCCTGCAGTTACCGTACCCGGGGTGGTGGTAATAATCAGGGCAAGTAGAACATTAACCTGTTCATGCTGAGTTTCCAAAGGCACACGAAACCATTTGGGATGTAGTTTATGTGTCGGTCCAAGGACCAATTTGGCCACTTTAATATTACAGACAATAATGTCCCATAACACCACAAAGAATAATTTTACGGCCAAAATCCAGTGAATATTAGGGGTATGACCAATAAAAGGTTTGACTAAACGTGGAATGGCAATGCCTAGTAATAAAGCCATGAGCAAGGTTGCCGGATCAAGGCTATGCGCAAGCATGACCCAGCTTAACGCCACAATCACGGAAACAAAGGGATGAGGCAGCCAGCTTTCCCAAAACGATGTTTTTTGCATGCTTAAGGCTCCATAGGCTTGAGTTTGACATCATCCGGATAGGTGGACAGCTGTTGTTGCTGCTGCCTGATCTGACGCTGCTTATATTCTGAAATATGCTCACCTTCGAGCGTATCTTCAGAGATGATGTATGGAATCAGATGGGCATTAGGATCAACCGTTTCACCCCCATATTTGGTTTCGGGTAAATTTTCAGAATTATAAGGCTGCACGCTAATCACTTGATGCAGATTATCTTTATGCAAAATAACCTGTTCATATAAGCCATTGTTCTGGATTTGTTCAGCCGTTTTGAACATATATTGCTGAATCGGATTTGCGCCAACCATATACAGCACCAAGCCTGACAACAACAGATAAATGGTTTTGTCATTGCGTGCAGGGGCTCGATCGGGTAAAGCCCGATAAGCTTTAAATTCTTCAGTTTCCGGGTGATCTTCAGGTTTGCTGGCACGCCAGAACAGAATGAAGCCAACCCGGGTAAAGGCAATGATACTGAGCAAACTCACCAATAACACGACTGCAATAATAATGCCCTGATAAGGGGAATGCGAAGTTGCCTGCAAGATAAAAACCTTGCCTAAAAATCCACTAAAAGGCGGTAAACCTGCCATCATTAAAGCAATCAAAAAGAAGGTCAATGACACCGCTTTTTGCTGTTTTATTTTCGGGGCAATATTGAAATGATCTTTGAATTCAACGCGTTGTGAAGTAATCCAGCCAGAAAGCAGATAAAACGCAGCGCCAATAATGGTGCTATGAACCAGATAGTACAGTCCTGCAGCCCAAGCCAAAGTATTAAACAGTGAAATGGCAATCAGCAGGGTACCGATGGAGGATAAAATCATAAAACCGACAAAACGGCGTAAACGCTCGGCTCCAATGGCGCCAATCACGCCATAGACTGAGGTGGCTAAACCGATTGGAAGTAACCAGTTTGCCAGAATACCCTGACTTAATTGGTCATCAAAAATCGTGCCATTGACTCGAAGAATGGCATAAATGCCCACTTTGGTCATGATGGTGAAAATGGCAGCCACGGGAGTTGTGGCAACGGCATAAGTTTTTGGAAGCCAGAAGCCTACCGGCAACATGGCAGCCTTGATGCCAAAGACCACAAAGAGCAGCAAGCCACCTGCAACTGCCAGGGTATGCTGATCCGGTTCTAACAGCGGGATTAAACGTGCGACATCGGCCATGTTTAAACTGCCGACACTGCCGTAGATCATGCCCAGACCAATCAGGAATAGTGCAGAGGCCAGCAGGTTGATGGTGACGTAATGAATGCCGAGCTGAAAACGTGCCTTGCCTTGTCCATGGAGCAGCAGGACATAAGAGGCCACCAACAAGATTTCAAAGAATACAAATAAGTTAAATAAATCGCCTGTCAGAAATGCACCGCATAAGCCCATGAGTAAAAAATGGAACATGGCATGGAAATAACGCCCTTTTGCATCCCAGGCGTGACTGGCAAACCATAAGATCGGTGTTGCCAAGGCATAGGTCAGCACCAGCATCAGGGCAGAAAGCTGATCCAGAACCAGCACAATTCCGAACGGTGCAGACCATTCACTAAGGTTGTAAGTACTAATTTGCCCGCTGCTAGCGAATATTAAATACACTATCGCAGTGCTTAATCCCAGTATTGACGAGACATAACTAATGCCACGACGCCAAGGCTGTCGCCAATCACGTGATAATGAACCTGGCCCGGGATTGCCTAAAAGAACCAGCAAAAAGCCGGTAAATGCCGGAATTAAAATGCTAAAGATCGGGGTATGTTCAGTCCAGAACTGGAGGATCGCATTCATTAAGGCTCATCCTCACGCGAGTCAATCGGGTTGATTTCTTCTTTTGCATCGACGTGATCGGTTCCGGTTTCATAACGGCTGCGCAAAGCCAGTTGTACAATAAAGGCGGTAGTGGCAAAGCCAATCACAATGGCGGTCAATACCAGAGCTTGAGGTAGAGGATCGGTAGCTTTGCTGGTTTCAGTCAGGACAGCCGGTGCATTGACCTGAATGCGTCCCATGGCAAACAGGAATAAATTGACCGCATAGCCAATCATCGCCAGCCCTAAGACCACAGGAAAAGTACGGGCACGCAAGATCAGGTAAATACCTGTTGCAGTAAGTAAGCCAATAGCAGAGGCAAGTAAAAATTCTAGACTGATCATTTTATTCCCCTTTCAATACTGGACCAGACATGCTGGAGTGGCGCGAGTCACCCAAGACTGAAATCATCAACATGGTGGCACCGACCACTGTGACATAGACACCGACATCAAATAATGCCGCAGAGGCTAAGTGAATATCACCCAACAGGGGCGGAGCGATATGGATATGGGCGCTGGTCAGGAACGGACGTCCCCAGAACCAGGCAGCGAGTCCGGTCAGTCCTGCAATGCTTAGACCTGAACCAATCCAGATTTCATATAAGCGGCCTGATTTGGCTTTTAGCATCTGTTCAGCCTGGTCTTGGCCTAAGGCAATGTATTGAATCACCAGCGCCAAAGCGGTAATTAGACCGGCAATAAATCCGCCACCGGGCAGGTTATGGCCGCGCAGGAAGATATACAGGCTCACCACCAGTGCCAAAGGCAATACCCAGGATGCAGTAATACGGAACATCAACGGAGAAGGATTAAAGCGGTAAGTCAGTCCCTGGGTGATGGTGGTACCGTGTGCACGCATGCCATCCATGAGACAGAGTGCTCCTACAGCAGCAATACCGAGTACGGTAATTTCGCCGAAGGTATCGAAACCACGGAAGTCGACCAGAATCACGTTGACCACATTGGAGCCGCCACCGAGTGGAAGCGACTGTTGCATAAAGAACCATGAAATCGAGTTGTGGTCACGGGTCAAGATCAGCCAGCTAATCCAGCCTATGCCCAGACCGCCACCAATGGCAATCAGGGCATCGCGCCAGCGCTGCGAAACACTGGATTCATAAGGCGTGAGCTGTGGCAGCAGGGAGAGGCTCATCAGTAGCAATACTGTAGTAACCACATCGACAGTGATTTGGGTTAAGGCCAGATCAGGAGCAGAGAGTGTCACAAAAACCAGTGTAACGACAAGACCAACTGCACCGCTAATCAGTACCGCCTTGATCCGTTCATGATGGAACCACAGCATCATCCAGCAGGCCGAGAACAAGAGCAGCCACAGTACAATGGCAATTGCAGGGGCGTGGGTAAGTTCACGTGTGCCAGTGGTCAGGCCTTGATGAATAAAAGGCATGCTCAGCAAAGCAGCACTGAACAGCACAATCCACATCAGATAGCTTTGCAGTGAGCCATTTTCAGTTTGACGTTTGAACTTGCGTGAACTGAGTAACAGGTGCTTGAGAAATAAATCAAACAGCACCTTGCCCTGAAATTTGCCCAAGATAGGATCAAGATCAATTTCCCGAATGCGACCGCCTTTGGCCAAAGCAAAATAGAAAATGATTCCACCGAATAACGCAATCGCACTCATCAGCAAAGGCAGGTTAAAACCATGCCAGATGGCTAAATGGGTACCGGTAAAGTCAGGCATTTGAGTGCTGGCACGTGCAGTTGAATTAACAATCTTTTCCACCAGCAGGGCAGGTGCAAGACCGACTAAAATACATAAAACTGCCAGCAGTATTGCAGGCAAGCGCATGCCGAAAGGGGGTTCATGAACTTTGTGGTTGGGTACCTGCGAGCCTACTGGTCCATCAAAAAATACCCCATGTACTAAACGTACTGAATAGGTCACTGCGAAAATTCCGGCCAGTGTTGCGGCAATGGCAGAAAAAATCAGTACTGGGCCGGACAGGTTGGCCAAAAGTTCAGTAAAGAACATTTCCTTGGACAGGAAGCCATTGGTCAGGGGTACACCGGCCATAGAGGCAGCCGTGACCATGGTCAGGGTCGCAGTAAAGGGCAGCAACTGCCAGATACCGCTGAGTTTACGCAAATCACGGGTTCCGGTTTCATGGTCAATGATCCCGGCAATCATGAACAGGGCAGCTTTAAAGGTGGCATGGTTAATAATATGGAAAATGGCTGCCGTGACGGCCAGTGGTGAGCCAATCCCCAACAAGCACACAATCAGCCCCAAATGACTGATGGTGGAATAAGCCAGTAAGCCTTTTAAGTCTTCCTTGAAAATGGCAAAAAAGGCAGCCATACATAAGGTGAACAAGCCCACGAAAGTCACAATATTGTGATACAGCGCGGCACCGACAAAAATCGGGGTAAAACGGGCCAGCAGGAAAATTCCGGCTTTGACCATGGTGGCAGAGTGTAAATAGGCAGAAACCGGGGTCGGTGCTGCCATGGCATTCGGTAGCCAGAAATGGAACGGAAACTGGGCACTTTTGGTAAAGGCTCCAGTTAAAATCAGCAATAAAGCTGGAACAAATAATGAATGATGCTGAATTTGATCCTTCATCGTAAGGATCTGGTCAATCTGATAGGTTCCGGTCATTTGACCTAACAGAATGAAACCGCCCAGCATGGCCAAGCCACCCATGCCGGTAATGGTGAGCGCCATACGTGAACCACGTTGTGCCGCTTCATAATTATTCCAGTAACCCACCAGCAGGAAGGAGGAAATACTGGTGAGCTCCCAGAAAATAAGCAGTAAAATTAAATTGTTAGAAAGTGATATGCCGAGCATGGAGGCCATGAACAGCATCAGCAAAAGATACAGTTTGCTCAGGGAGTTTCTGGGATTTAAATAATAATAGGCATAAATATAAATCAGCGTTCCGATACCGCTAATCAGCAAGCAAAATAACAGGCCTAAGGCATCCAGACGAAAGCTTAAATTGATACCGAGTTGGGGAATCCAGCTCCAGCTTTGCGTGATAGGGGTACCGTTAAAGACATCTTTGGCTTGTGTCAATAACAGGGCCAGGCTGCTGAGACTAACCGTAATGGCGGCTAAAGCCGTTAGCCCGCGTGAAAATTTCAACCACGAGACAAGGGTTGTGCCTAGTATTAACGGTAACAAGATAATAATCGGTAGCACACTCATATCCAAAGTCGTGATTTAGGCGATAAAAACCTAAGCGTGAATCTTATCTTTCAAGGATTACAGGACTGCAAAGAGCCATCCAAACTTCTCAATCTTGAAAGCCGGTTTGAGTTAAAAAATGAAAAACAAGCTGTGTTGCGCAACCTGTAAAAAGTCATAGTAAAATCGGATTTTACTATTAAACTTTAAATATACATGATCTTTTGACATGAGTAAAACAACATCAATTATTTTTGCGCACACACAAGGGTTGGTCGACATTTCATAAATGGCTTGTGCTGCAGGCTAAAATTGAGCATGAGACGTATATGTTGTAAACATAGACGAAGTGTCAACAAACCCTGTTTATTATACGCCTGTCCATACAAAAGGGGCGCAGCGTGTTTAGCCAGATCACGCCCCAGAATGGAGTATTTTTAAGATTGAAACTTTTTTGAATTAAATTCAATCTTTTCAGTCAAGGCAAAGGATGGGGGGAAGATGTATCATCCTGTTGTTGAATTAAACGCAGCAATTCGGTTTGCTGTTCACCATTTAAATGCTGTTGAATCTGTTCTAACAGGCTTTGTGGAGTGATGCTTTCCAATTCAGGTTCAGTTAAAGTGTCGGTTTCAATCACTTCTTCATTAAACACCAGGTTCTCATAAATGGTGTCAAACTTTTCCTGCAAAGGCTGTAGCTGCATATCAAACAGCTGTTTATTTTCCAATTTTAAGCATTGATATTCAATTGCATGTTCCAGTAATTCGATACGATTACCCGTAGCAATAATTTGCAGACGCGGAAAAGCCTGATGCAGGCGCTGTAAAATCACTTGAGAAGTATTTTGATCCAGCTGGTGATCAATCGCATCAATCAGCAAAATGCCATCGCCTTCCAGACAGGGATATAAACTGTTGGGATTGAGCAGGCACAAGCGCCGTACGATATCTCCCACCAAGGCGATCCAGTTTTTGACACTGTTGGAAAGCTGCTGATAGAGCATGGTTTTTTCTGCATAACTCACCATCAGTTGTAATTTGGGCTGATATTGCAAATAAATATCTTCAAAATCGGGAAGAACGGTGCTTAAGGCCTGTTTTAAAGCATCCAGACTGGGCGCGTTCATTTGTTTTTGTGCATTCACCAGATGTTGCAAAAAGTCATTTTCTTTATTCTTCTGAATGGAAGGATGCGACACCAGCTGTTGAAACAGCTGCGCAATCTGGGCATTTTCAATATCGCTGATTTCACGAAACCATTCAAAGAAACGGCTAAAGGTGGTATAGGGAATGCTGGAAATTTCATAGGCATGTGAATTCTGAAACACCACCGGATTATTTTTGTTCTGAATGTTTATTTCATTCACAAAGCGTTCTGCCGGGTAATAGGCAATTAAGGGCAAGCCTTGCAGCTGATCGTGTTTGAGCGCGTTATGATAGAGCTCCACCAGATTGTCTAATTGCTGGGTTTCAGCCTTGCTGGTGCCAACGCCATGACTATTTAAGGTTTTATAAATTTGCCAGTCACACACAGTGAGTGTTTTGTCTCCAGCTTCGCTAGACGCATTTAAAGTACCAATATCAGGCGGAATATGAACCCGAATATCAATTTTGGATTGCAGGCGGGTAAACATGATGTCCTGATCCAGCATCACCACACCGGTCGCACGCAAATCTTTATAGCGCGCAGCAAACCAGGTCAGTGCCTGATAGGTAAATTTTAAAATGCCGGTTTTGCCCGAGCTTTGATCGCCCAGAATCAGGGTGATGGGCTTGTCGTTAAATTTCAGCTTGAGATCGGCAAAATGAAGCGCGTGTTTGAGTTGAATAGAATCGATTTTCATAAAACACCTGCCTTGCAGCTGAAGCTAAAATTATTCTCCCACAGCTTTACGCAGCGATACCGGCATTTGCTTTTTCAGTTGTTGCAGCAAATCGTAAATGTGGTGAATATTTAAACTTACTTTAGCACGTGTGCAGGCCACGTAAAGCAATCTTAACTCTTCGTCACTAATTTTATGGTCTTTTTCATTGACCTTGAATTGATAGTCATCTTCGATATGCACACGATCCCATTCCAGACCTTTGGCTTTGTGTGCGGTCGAAATAATGTAGTCAGCCTGTTCAATCGGGGTGATTTTGGCCAAGGCTCTTTTGAGTGGATCTGTACCGTGATCATCTACCAGTTTTACTAAAGGCTTAATGTCACTGCCATCATTGGTTTCACAGTATTCATGCACATCATGCCATGAATTAAACCAGGCCAGTTCCGGCACATCAGTGACACGGCGGCCTTGTTTCAGCATGCTGGCGGCATCGACAAAACGGTTCAGTTTGGCATGATCGGCCTGCAAGCTGACTTTGTCGCCATGCACCAGTCCGGAAAGCAGTAATTCCATGGCTCGTGCATTGGTGCGGCATAAAATCGCATCACGCTGTTTGGTATGCGGTTTATTGACGACTTTGGAATTCAGATGCGGATTACCAAGTAAAGGTACCGTCTCGTTTAAGGCACCTAAAATGGCATTGGCATTCAAGGCAATTTCTTCACCAAAACGGAATGATGTGGTCAAGCGCGATTCAGGCAGCGGCAGCTGCTGCATGGCATTGACCGCACCACGCCAGGCGTAAATCTGTTGATGGGCATCGCCGACATAAATCACCTGGGTATTTCTCTGACGCAGCAAAATTCCCAGCATCAAAGGGTCGGCATCTTGTGCTTCATCAAACAGTACATAATCGGCAGGAATATTCGGCTCTGAGAGTGCCCAAAGTTTTAGATAAATATCATGTCCAATACCGGCTTGATGATTGGGATCAATCGACTCGAGCCAGCGCCGTTCAATGGCCGGATATAAATGTTTCTGCAATTCGTCAATATCGTCTGGATGTAACCAGCTCGGTGCTTGCAGATGGCGCGGTGCAGGATATTGCGAACTGGTCGAGCAGAAATAACTCACCGCATTGGCCACCAGACTAGCCAACCGCGATGGCATCATCACATATTTTTCATAACGCCCGCCCATCATCCGGCGCAGGGTAATCGGTTGTAGTCGATATTCTTTGGCAATAAAACTTGGACTTAAACGTGGCAGCCGCAGTTTGTCAGTCACGCCACGCGGCGCACTACGAAAAGCCAGTGAGTGAAAGGTGCGACAGTCGACATTGCGATGAAATTTACTTTGCGCCTCGCTAGCAATCGCTTTGTTAAATGCCAGATACATACCACGCCGCTCGGGCATGGCATCACTGATCATTTGCAAGGTGGTGGTTTTACCTGTGCCTGCATAGGCAATCACTTTAAAGGATTTACCTAAACGCGCATTATCTATGGCAATCGCTTGCTCATAAGTGGCGCTCGGTTTTTTCGGATCAGACACAGTCATGGGCTTAATGTTGACGACTGGCTTTTTCAACCAGGCCAGACAAGCCTTGGCGACGCGCGAGCTCGTTGAGTACCAGTTGTGGTTCAAGATCGAAATAGCCCAACATCACAATAGTATGGAACCATAAATCTGCCACTTCATAAATTAGATCATTTTTATTGTCTTCATTGGCCTCGGCTTTAAAGTCTTTCGCTGCAATGATGGTTTCGATACTTTCTTCACCGACTTTTTCTAAAATTTTGTTTAAGCCTTTGTGATACAACTTGGCTACATAAGAGGAATCTGGATCGGCTTTTTTACGCTCTGCCATCATCTGACCTAAATAATCTAAAACTTCCACTTGTTCAGATTGCGCAGTTGAAGCATTCATGGCCAGAGTATGTGGATTGTGTGAATTGGCAGATTTTTCAGTATAAATTTGTTTTGGATCTTTCAATTGTGCATCAACAATTTCCCAGCCATTTGCAGTGAGTTTGCGATAGAAACACGATTCACGACCGGTATGGCAAGCAATACCGCCGTGCTGTTCGATCTGCAATACAATTACGTCGGCATCACAGTCCAAGCGGATTTCATGCACGGTCTGGAAATGACCGGATTCTTCGCCTTTATGCCACAATTTTTGACGCGAACGAGAGAAATATACCGCCTGGTTTTTTTCCGCAGTTAAGGCTAAAGCTTCACGGTTCATCCACGCGACCATGAGCACACGGCCAGTTTGGTGATGCTGTGCAATGGCAGGGATTAGACCTTGTTCGTTAAATTTTACTTCATCGAGCCATTGCAAGTTGTTCATGAGAATTTCACCAAAATATATGTTCAAAATTAAAAAGAGCGAATGAAAATCGCCACTGCATAGTGTACGTGATTAGCGCTGCTTTGAGAAAAAAATATACGCCTCATCATTTCGTTTCTTCATCGCTTGTAGCGGAGCTTAAAACTTGAAAATAGCGTGGTCTATTTTTTATCGATCAAAACAAGTGAAAAAACAGGGGATTTATGTATAAGGTACAGTTCATCTTATAAATGAACCTGTATTTAAAATGGGTTTATAAATCCTGCATAAACTGTGGGAAGTTTTGCTTTTCGACCATTTCTAAAAATTCATCGCCCAGACGCTGGCTTTCTGCTACCGATTGATTCCACATCTGAATCCGTTTTTTCTGATCCAAGCCTTTTAAAGTGAAATCTTTACGATCAGGCAAACGCCCCAATGGTAAAGATTGCAAATAGTCTTGTGAGGGTGAAAGCAGTAAAGTTCGTGCCTGATTTTCAGGCTTGGCCTGGCGTTTCTTTAACAGCATCTTGTCGAACCAACCCGGGGTGATGCTGTCGCTAAAGTGCGGATACAACACAATGCCCTGACTTTCAAAGGGCAGATCCAGGTGATAATCAATTAAGCCACCATCGCGGTAGCTGCCTTTGGGCGCATTCGGAATATCACGAATAGCCGCCATCACGCCGGGAATGGAGGCAGAAGCCATCAGCCAAGGCGTGACATTGTCTTGGGTTAAAGTTTGATAATGCGTGACAAAATCATCATCTACTTTAAACTGCGTACCTGTTTCAGGTTGGCTGATGACCCGCTGCATAAATAACCGGTTATGCTTGCGTGCCAAGGCATTGCTGCTGACGATGCCTACCACAGAAGCCAGCAACGGCAAGGCTTGGTCACTTTGAAAGATATGCTGCGCCTTCACCGAAATTACTGCAAGATGATAATCTGCATGTTGTACCAACTGTTGTTCTTTACCTTGAATCAGATTGACCAGCATCTCGTGGCAAATATTACCTACCTGCTGACGCGTCATTTTTTTATGGAAATACAGGTTGGTATAAAGTTCTGAAAGGCGTTCGGTTCCTTCTTTCGCCCCCCAAGCAGCAATACTGGCAAAGCGCCAGCTGCCAATAGATGAACCAATCAGGGTTCTGCGCTGTGGTGCCTGAGCTAGAAAATCACCGAAAATGGCCTGATCTAAACCTTGAATACCAATCCCTTTGGGGCCACCTGCAGCGCCAGGGATAATATCGACTTGCTGGGCAAGTAAACCGTCTTTTTCAATCAATTGACGTGCCAAGTGACCCGCACGGATGTTTAATGCTGGTGGACGTTTCTGCAGGATTTGCGTCATGATCTATTATTAAATATACAAGGATATGCTTATTTTAAGTAGCTAGCTCAGGGCAACAATGGCGAGATGATTCAGTTGGTGACTATGTAGTCACTCTAAGATCACAGGTGATTCATGCTATTAGATTTAACGCATTTGATGATGGATTACTCTACTCCTGATGACATTGAGGTGAAATTTACTATAGAAAAATTATGATCTAAGCAGACTAATGATGACATTACGAGCGAAGATCGTTTTCAATATTTTATAATCGCAACAAGGTCATTTTTTAAAGGGCTTAGATTAGCATTTGAAGTGCAACCCCATGTTCTTGGAATAATACCTGACTCGAACTTTTAAATCCGAGTCTTTTTCTTGGGCGATGATTGAGTCGGTGAGTAATCTCGGTAATATAGTCGTCTGAATAGTCCTTTAAATCACTCCCTTTTCTAATATATTGCCTGATCAAACCATTGGTATTCTCATTCGTCCCTCTCTGCCATGCACTGTAAGGATCGGCAAAGTAGAATTCTATTCCTAACTCAGCAGCGATTTGCTCATGCAAGCTAAACTCTTTGCCATTATCGGCAGTGATGGAGTGTAATTTCTCTTTGACTGGATCTAGCAAGTGAACCGTGGCTTCACCCACCTCCTGACTTTTACGAGTGCTACACTTCTTTAACCATAAGTAGCCGGTTTTTCTATCGACGATTGAAACCAGAGACTGATGATGATTCTTGCCGACAATCGTATCTATTTCTAAATCGCCAAAACGTGACCGCTCTTCAATGATCTTCGGTCTGTCATGAATACTTTTACGGTTATTGAGTTTCCCGCGCTTTTCTGGGTGTCCATACTTTCTTTTACGTTGGTTTCTAAAACGTAAATGCAAATACAGGTCACCTCCTTTTATTTTATCCTGTTGGATATAACGCTAGATCGAATGCATGCTGACAGCAACTTGAGAGGCGATCTGTTCAGGACTCCATTGCAAAGCAAGATAGCTTTCAACCTGTTTCCATACAGTGGAATTTATGGTTCTATGGTTCGAAATATGGCGTGTTTTAGCCAGTTTGTGAGCATGCTTGGCAAAGTAGCCATTTCGATTGCGTTTGATCTCCCTGGAAATCGTAGAGGGAGCACGGGTTAATCTGCGGGCAATATGACCTGTGGAAAAACCTTCACGTCATAAAGCATAAATCTGATATCTTTCTTTTTGAGTGAGATGAGAATAGTTCATTGTGCAACTTTGACTTTGGTCGGTCTGGAAGCAAAATGCTATCTCATCTTGCTTCCTCGCTAAATTAATCTCTGTTGCACTTCATCTGAGAATCTAAGTTTGATTGTTTTTAAAAGTTTTAATTTTAAACAGCTATTTCACTACCCGCCAAACGGCAAGCAAGCTGGAAAGCAGAATTAAAATAATGGATACATACCACGGTGCAATAATCGCAATCGATAACAAGATCGCCATGATACTGCCAAACATCCAGCTGCGTTTTTGCTGATGTTCCATTTGCAGACGCATGCTTTGCAGTTCATGCAACTGTTTGGAATGCCAGGCCGACTGATTTTTTAAACCGTTCAGACTATCGATCATCAGGCTTGGTAAATCTTGTGCACCCAGAAGAAGGTCTGGAATTTTTTGCCCCAATTCCTTCAGATTCTTCTGAGGATTCATTTGGGCTTTAATCCAATCGCTAAGGATCGGTTTCGCCAGTTTCCAGATATCCAGTTCCGGATAAAGGTCTGTTCCCAAGCCTTCTACATGCACTAAGGTTTTTAGCAATAGCATCAATTGCGGTGGAATTTCCAGATGGAAACGACGGGCGATATCCATGACCTGAATCAGGATGCCGGCAAAGTCCAGCTCATGCATTGGCTTCGATACCATTGGCCCCACAGTGCGATGCATTTCACGCGCTAAAGCATCTTGGTCTGTACCCGGTGGAATCCAACCGGCTTGATGTACTACCAGAATCAGTTGCATGAAGTCGCTGTTCATCACCGCCAGTAACATGCGTGCCACAGTCATTTGATCATGTTTGGACAGCTCACCCATAATCGCGCAGTCGAGCGCAATAAAGCGTGGATTACTCGGATTAATAGTTTCGACAAACACATTTCCTGGGTGCATGTCGGCATGGAAGAAGTTGTCGCGGAACACCTGGGTAAAAAAGATGGTTAAACCTTTCTCTGCCAAGTCCGCGCGATTCATCCCCATACGGTCAAAAGTGGCAATGTCGGAAATAGGAACACCGGTGATGCGTTCAGCGACCATCACGTCTTTGCTGTCCATATATACTTCAGGCACATACATCATGCTCGAGCCGGTGAAGTAATGGCGCATACGACGGGTATTATCGGCTTCTAAAGTCAAATCCAGTTCATTTAAAATGATTTGACGATAGTCCTGAATAATTTCAGAAAGATGCAAAGCGCGGGCAGCCTCTAAACGTTTTTCTAAGGCAGCACCGAGCCAGTCTAAAATCTCGAAATCCTGTAAAATTTGACTGCGAATATTGGGGCGAGTGACTTTCACCACCACTTCACGGCCATCATGCAGGGCAGCGGTATGCACTTGAGCAATGGAAGCTGCGGCAAGCGGTTGTTCATCGAAACGGGCAAACAAGGTATTCACATCGGCTTTTAGCGATTCCTGAATACGCATTTTGGCAAGGTTGTTGTCAAACGGTTTGACCCGATCTTGTAAAAGCACCAATTGTTGTAAAATTTCGGGTGGAATCAAATCTCGGCGGGTTGAAAGCAGTTGCCCTAATTTAATTGCCAGCGGCCCCATTTCCTCCAAAGCTTGTTTCAGCTTCAGCGGATTTTTACGTTCACGACTGGACCATGCCGCAGGGTGCATGCGAATCAGGCTTAAAGCATGACGGGCTTTTTCAGGTAATTCTTCCGCAGGAAACAACGTGTCGAGTCTATAGTGCGCGGCGATGCGCCAAAGTTCGAGTAAACGTGAAACGTGCGGAATCATAAATGTTTATACCTAGTTTTGAGTTGAATCAATCTGTGCCTGAAGCTGTTGAATTTTGGCTTCAGCCCGATCTAAATTTTGATTGAAAATTCGGGTATCTTGCTGCAAATCATCCATTTGCCAACGTGAGGCAAACAGACCGGTATCTTCTTTTAACGCATCTTCAGCAAAGAATAAATAACTTTCTAATGACCGTTTTAAATGTTTGGGTGCTAGCTGGATTTTTCCCAGTTCATGGGCCAAGGCAGGACCAATCCACGGACTTAAATGCGCAGCCAAATCCGGTTCGGCCTGTTGCATGATGCGTTGAATATCCTGCAACAGGTGATAGTCCCCTTGCAGCGGAATATTGCCAACACCATCTGCCAGCAGCAGTTTGATCAGCTCGACTACATTTTTAACCTGCAAAGTTGCGGTCGCTTCCGAAATCTGCTGGTTTTTATCGAATGGACGTTGTTCAAAAATGGAAGGTGTTTCGCTTTGACCGGTAACGGTTGGTTCTAGGCGCACCTTGTTGTCGTCAAAAAACACATCGACAGACAGCTGCGGTGACTCAATCACCACCCGCAACATTTTGCCTTGCAATTGATTGAGCTGGATACGGGTAATCGCATCCAAATCAATCACATGATGAATTAATCGTTCAACTGCACCGAGTGCAAGAATCGACCACATAGCATAAAACCTTAAAGTTTAAAGCCGCGGTGAACCGCCACAATACCACCAGTTAAGTTGTGGTAATCACAGTTTTGGAATCCGGCATTTTCCATCATACCTTTGAGGGTACGCTGGTCTGGGTGCATACGAATAGATTCGGCCAGATATTTATAACTTTCCGAGTCATTGGCAATAATTTTACCCATGATTGGTAAAGCCGTGAATGAATACAAGTCATAAAGTTTAGAAAATGGCTCAAACACCGGTTTAGAGAATTCAAGCACCAATAAACGACCGCCTGGCTTAAGTACGCGGTACATAGCAGCGAGTGCGGCATCTTTATCGGTAACGTTACGTAAACCGAAGCTGATGGTGAGTAAGTCAAAGCTGTTGTCTGCAAATGGCTCTAAAGTTTCAGCATTGGCCAAAACAAAATCGACATTGGTGCAGCCTGCATCGATTAAACGGTCACGACCGACATTCAACATCGATTCGTTAATGTCTGAAAGAACCACATGACCGGTAGAACCGACTTCACGACTGAAGACTTTAGCCAAGTCACCTGTACCGCCTGCAATATCCAGTACATGCTGACCACGACGTACGCCAGACATGTTAATGGCAAAGCGCTTCCATAAACGGTGAATACCAAATGACATCAAGTCATTCATGATGTCGTATTTACTCGCTACAGAATGGAACACTTCTGCCACTTTCTGGGCTTTATCTTCACTACTTACTGTCTGGTAACCGAAATGGGTGGTTGCACCGACATTACCGGTATTGGCACCACGTGGAAGATTGTATTTCGGTACTGAACCGGTTACTGGAGTATCGGTCAACTGTTGTTGTAGCGATTGTTGCTGACCTTGTGCAGTCCCTTGCGGAAGGGGCTCAGTTAAGAAAGGACTCACTTTGTCTTTTTTTTGTGCCGGCTCGGTTGTCGAGGTAGGCGTTTGATTTTCGTTAGACATTAGAGTCACTCCTAACATAAAAATAGGGTTAATGTTGCAGTGCTTGCATGATGACAGATTCTAGGACGTTGTACAGCAATCCGCATGCAATTGTTATGAATAATATACAGAAATCTGTTCTGAGTTTTTATTCACTGCGCAAATTTGTTATTTCCATCACCATATAAAGTCACTGAAATGGATGAGGATCGCCTGCATGAACCTTGTGGATAATTTGACGTTCAACCGCAGTGAAATCTTTCACGAACTTCTCTGCCGACTTTAACGGTTTCATTGCTAAAAAGCCATCCTGCATAAACTCATACATCACGTCGAAGTTATATTTGCTGGCTGTGCCTTTGCACATTTTAAAGGCGGTATAAACCACAAATGAGCGCATGTATTTATCTAAACTTAAGCCCAGCTGATCGAGTAAATCCAGCTGCTGCAAGCGCTGTTGGCCCTGATCCAGTTTTAGATAGGTCAGTCGCATCATCTCATCATTTAAGCTTTCATGCGGATGATAGTCCTCAAGCAACTGCATTGCCACCTGCTCATCCAGCTGCACTGCAAAAATGGCCAAAGATACGCCTGAGGTACCAGTTTTAACAGCATTTTCAGGAATCAATTTTTCTGCCTTGTGGGCATATTTCATTAAACGCGCGATTTGCTCAGCCAGGGCATCAAAGTCCGGACCGCCATACAGGCGATTCAGAAAATACTCCGACATCAACACATTATGCTTTTCTGCAAAAGGCTTGCTATGGGTAGCTTGCATACGTTGCTTTTGCCAGGCCTGTACATCTTGCAGGCGCCGAAAAATGTCAGGGTTTTGATGATAATTTAATTGATAATACAACTCTAAAAGATCATCTAATGCAGCCAGTTTAGACATTCTGTGTCTCTATTATTTTTTAGATGGCTAAATCTTAGAGCGAGATGGGCAAAGTCGCTATGACAAACTGCAAGAAAAATGATTTAAATTAAGTCAGTTTGCTGGAAAACGAAGCAATTATACGCAATATAAACACTATGGGTTTAAATTCAGTATTGTACTATGCTTGAATAGACTGAAATCTAGAAGAAAAGACGGGGAAAACATGACACTTAAAAAAACAAAAAATCCGTTGCTGGATGAAGATGAGCTTTCCCTGAATCTGATTGAAGCACAATATTTTTTAAAAGATACCCGCGATCAGAACAATGCCAAAAGCGTACTGGTGCTGGTCAATGGCATTGAGCTGGCCGGAAAGGGCGAGGCGGTGAAGCAGCTGCGCGAATGGGTCGATCCACGTTATTTGCTGGTCAAGGCCGATGCACCGATCATGTTTAATCAGAAACAGCCGTTCTGGCAACCGTATGCACGCTTTATTCCTGCCGAAGGGCAGATCATGGTGCTGTTTGACAACTGGTATAGCGATTTGCTGGCCACAGCCTTGCATGTGTCGAAACCTCTCGATGAAACCCAGTTTGATGCCTATATTGAAGATATGCAGGCTTTTGAGCAGGACTTAAGAAATAACCATGTCGATGTGGTTAAGGTCTGGTTTGACCTGTCCTGGAAATCCTTGCAGAAGCGGCTGGATAATCTGGATCCCAGCGAAATACGCTGGCATAAATTGCATGGTCTGGACTGGCGCAATAAGAAGCAATATGACAATTTGCAAAATCTCAGTCAGCGTTTTATCAAGGATTGGAACATCATTGATTGTGAAGATGAAAAAGCGCGTAATCAGCAATTTGCACAGATCATTTTGGCGGCTTTGAAAGACTGTCCCAAGCACCCGACCGAAGCAAAAACCACATGGAAACAGGCAGCTATTCCAGAGCTGCTGCTGCACCCGGAAAAGCAGCCCACGACTAAAGAAGACTATAAAAAAGAGCTGAAAGAGCTATCGGTAAAAGTGGCAGAGGCGCTACGTTTTGATGACCGTAAAGCCATTGTTGTTTTTGAAGGTATGGATGCGGCAGGAAAGGGCGGCGCCATTAAACGTCTGGTGAAAAATCTGGATCCGCGAGAATATGACATTCACAGTATTTCAGCCCCTGAACGATATGAGATGCGTCATCCGTATTTGTGGCGTTTCTGGACCAAGTTGCAAACCGATGAAGACATCCGGATTTTTGACCGTTCCTGGTATGGGCGGGTGCTGGTAGAACGCGTGGAGGGCTTGGTTAGTGAACAGGAGTGGCAGCGGGCTTATGAGGAAATTAACCGCTTTGAAAAGGATTTGGCCAATAGTCAAACTGTGGTGATCAAATTCTGGCTGGCGATTAGCAAGGATGAGCAGGCAGCCCGTTTTAAAGCCCGCGAAGAAACACCGCATAAGCGCTTTAAAATCACTCCGGAGGATTGGCGCAATCGGGAAAAATGGGATGCCTATCTCGATGCTGCCGCCGATATGTTCGAAAAAACCAGTACTTCCTATGCACCGTGGCATATCATTGCTGGCAATGATAAAAATACCGCGCGTTTAGCCATATTAAGAGCCATTCTAAAACAGCTGAGAGCGGATTAAGCTCTCAGCGGCGAGATTCATCTAGCTGATTATTGACATACTGAACAAAAGTTTTTAGCTCATTGGCTGCTTTTGCTGAATACTTTTGGCAATTTTGTAACAATCTTCTACGTGGGCATCGGCTACTTTTTTCATGACCATGTAGCCCAGACTTGCGGCAATAAGTTGTCCGCCTAAGGGAATAAATTTGGTCACCTGTTTGGTGATGACCTTGGCTAACACATTGTTGAGGGACTTTTTGACTGCCGTACGCGCAACCACCAAACCGGAAAATTCCACGCCACGTTTGCGCAGTTCCTTCCAATGCACTTGTTTGGTTTGCGGATCATAGACACTGATTTGTTCAGGAGCCAAACCAAAACGTGCATTCACATCCGGAATGAGTTGTGACAAAATTCCGACGTCGATGACCACATCGAGAAATGGAACAGGAATGACGGCTGCACCTGCAGAGCAGTAAGCACGTTTTTTGACAAGTTCTAGGCATTCTTCCCGAATGCTTTCCAAGTTTAATTGTGGATCGATTGCGTCTGGAATTTTATCTATTTTCATCATGTAATACCTTAAATTTCGTGTTATTTGTTCTATTCAACCATCATTAAGGTGTGAATTTCAAAGCATTTTTAAATTCAATGTCCAATTAAAAGTGACATAGACAGATGCAGATGTATAGTAAATAATCTTTATGCTTTTGTAGGCATTTCATTTTGCAAAAAAAACTGGAGAAAGTAAGTAATGGCCATTCATGTGATTCAAAGTCAGCGTATAGACGTGCTTGTGCACGCCATGCTGACGACCGTGAATAAGCCTGCCACAACACCTTTCCAGGTTCTGCAAAGCCAACATTTTATTGTACCGTCGCATGCGGTTGAAGCCTGGCTGACCCAGAAGCTGGCCGAACAAAAAGGTATCAGTGCCAATACCCAGTTTCATCACCGTATTCGTGGTTTGCAGTGGTCAGCCTATCAATGGGTGCTGACCGAACACAAAGAACAGGTTCGTAAAGCCAACATCCCCCGTATTATTATTAAGTGGCGGGTGTTTCAGACACTGAAAGCCTTTATTCAGGCTGAACAAAATCCTCTGGCACAGGATCATCCACTCCATCCCATCGTGCAGCGAATTTATGACAGTGCCGACCGGTTGGAACAAGGCATTGAAAAACAGCTGAAAAAACAGGGCATGCTGTACTGGGTTGCGGAACAGGTATCGCGCCTGTTCACACATTACATGGAATACCGTGGACATTGCCAAAAAAACTGTCCGACTCATAGCTGTAACTGTCAGACTAACTGGTTGCAAGCCTGGGGGCAGAACAGGGAACTGGCTATTGAGGACATGTTCTTTAAGACCAATAGCGAGATTTCCGAATTTACCCTAAATCAGGCCCGTGAGCTGGAAGCCTGGCAGCGCTGGTTGTGGCAGGAAGTGTTTCATCAGGACTTTGAACAGATGCAAAGTATTGATGCCATGTTCTGGGAAACACTGGACCATCCGGAAACATGCAAAGCTGCATTAAAAAAATTGCCACGACAACTGGTCATTTTTACCTTGCTGGATTTGCCGCCGATGCAGCTGGAGTTTGTCCGTCGTTTAGGCCAGTACATCGATATTTATATTCTGCATTACAACCCATCACAAGAATACTGGGCCGACAGTGTCGATCCGAACTGGAAAGCACGTTATGACGTGCGGGTTAAAGAACGCTTTATTGCCAAATATGAACAGCAGAACAAGAGCAAGGCCAGTGATGCTGATATTGAAAAATTCTTTCAGGAATTTACCTTAAATTTCAATGCGGAACAGCGCGAGTCACGCCATCCTTTGCTGACCCGTTTCGGTAAACAGGCGCGGGATCATTTCTCTTTATTATCCAACTTGTCTTCAGGCGAAGATGGGGTCTGGGCAGATGCCTTTGTGGATGAATATCAACAGAATTTACTGGGTAAAATCCAGTCCGACATTCTCTATCTGGTCGAACCGGAAAAGCATCAATATATGCTGGATGAACAGGATGAGTCGATTCAGATTCATGTCTGTCATTCCAGTTTGCGCCAGCTGGAAGTTTTAAAAGAGCAACTGATTCACTGGTTGGCACAAGGCAGCAAAGATGCACCACGCCGGCCGAGCGATATTCTGGTGCTGAGTCCAAGTTTAAGCGAACTGGAACCGCTGATCCGTAGCGTATTTGCCCCACCGCCGAGTGAACGCGATCTGATCCAGCAAAAAACGGGCAGCAGTCATCAACTGTCCAAAGACAGTGTTTATTTACCAATTCAGATTGCTGGTGTGACCCAGCTGGATGCGCTAAATGCCTGGCGAGCAGTACTGGGACGCATTGAATTGATTCAAGGACGTTTCAGCATTGAAGATTTTGCCGACTGGCTCAGCCTAAGTGCAAACCAGCAGCTCTATGGTTTAGAAGTCAACTCAATTGAACGTATCACAGCATTGCTGATTGATGCCGGCTTTAAAAGGGGGCTGGATGCGCAGCATTTAAAGCGTAGCCTGTGTGAAGGCGATGAAGATTATCGTTTCAGTTTTAAATTTGCACTCGACCGGCTGGCATTGGGTATCGCCATTCCTGAACATACCCTGTTTAATAACACGCTTAGTTTTGCTCAGGTCTTGCCGAGTGATTTTGAGCTGATTGGCAAGCTGATCCAGATTTATCAGGATTTTGATGTACGCCGTGACTGGATGATTGCGCATGAGAAAGGCAAAACTGTGCCGGTGGAGCAGTGGCTAAAATACCTGATGCAGGATATTGCCGAGTTTGAGCAAGTTGGTGTCGAATCTTTAGCAACTGTTTATAAAATTATTAAAAAGCAAGAGCGTATGTTGACGCTGGCCAGCTTCTACGATGAACATGATCATCATGCCTTACGTAGCTTGAGTTTACCCTTGCCTTATTTGCTGGCCGAAATTAACAATACGCTGGAAGCTCAGCTGGAACATGCCGAACCGACCGGACAGATTACCTTTAGCCAGATCGGGCAGATTCGCCCTGTGCCGTACAAGCTGATTGTGATGTTGGGACTGGACAGCGGTAAGTTTCCGAACCGGACCCAGCATTTGCCTTTTGACTTGATGGATTTGCTCAAGCCGCAGCTGGGCGACCGTTCCCGTCTGGAGGATGATCAGGGCGCATTTTTAGATCACCTGCTGCTGGCGCAGGAGAACCTGTGGCTGTTTTATAATGGTTTCGACATTAACGATGGTGAAGTGCGTGATCCATCCACCGTGTTGCAGGAACTGGTGCAACATCTGGCTTTTATTGTGCAGAGTAAACAAGCGGACAATCAAGCCGATGCCACTGTAGAGATCAATGGCGTGGAAGTGCCTGAACAACTACGGTCGCTGTATCATGTGCATCCCTTATTGCCGTTTGATCCGCTGGGCTTTGAATCGGCTCGACCGGTGCGTTATCAGGATCAGTGGTTTTGTGTGGCCGGGCAGATTCGCCATGCCACGGGCAAGCGGACATCCTGGGTAAATACGCCTTATCAGCTGCTGCAACAGGATATTCAGGTGCTGGACAGCCATCAGTGGATTCAGGATGTGACCTTTCCGGCACGTTTATATTTAAAAACCCTGGGTGTGGAAAACCTGCGTCCGGAAGATTTGCCTGCCGTGGATGAGCCTTTGTTGCTGGATGGTTTGGGACGCTATGCCGTGCGCCAGTTCCTGCAAAAGCAGGAAGGGCCAAGTAAGCCCGAATTACTGATGGATCAGCTACCCATTGGCAAGCTAAAACACAGTAGCTGGGAAATCAGCCTGGTAGAGCAGCAGCGCCTGAAAGACCGTTTGCTGAAATATGCGACCGAAGTGACGCCCACTACACAGCAGGTCTGGAAGGTCAATGATCATGTTTATATGAACATCAGTCTACCCAAGCATGGCGCAGAAAAATGGGTCAGTCTGGATGCTTCCAGTGCCCGTGCCAAGCGTCGTGCCAAAGTCTGGCTGGAGTATTTGCTCTGGCTGGCTTATCTGAACATGGGCGAGGGTGGTGAAAAACTGGCGCGAATAGTCGTGTTTAGTGACCGGACCATCTTGTGTCATGGGGTAAGTTCCAACAAGGCACGCGAATGGCTGGACCACTGGCTGGCTGCCTGGAAATATGGACAGACCCAGCCGCTGGTTTTACCTGCAGCCTTGCTGCTGAAAATTGCTGAAAAAGACAAAGAACATGACTGGCAGCCGAATGAACAGAATCAGATGTGTATTGATGATATGGACGTGATCTATAAAGACTGGCATGAAGATGGCAAGTTCAGCGGTTTTTCGGTGGCGGATAATGAAGCGACCAAAATGCACCGGGACTGGCAGTTTATTTTACAGGAACAGGATGCCACTGCACTGCTGGAAGATGCCTGTGCGCAATTTTCCTATCAGCTCTATCAACCGGTATTTTTGCATCAACAAGTGATTGAAGAATAAACAATAAGATGAATCATCCTCAAACATTAACGGCCGTTTCCTTTCACCCGATTGTCGATATGCAATTCAAGGGTTTGCACTGGATTGAAGCTTCCGCAGGTACAGGCAAAACCTTCACCTTATCCAGTCTGATGGTGCGGATTTTTCTTGGGCCGTATTTGCCCAATCAGGTGATTGCCACCACTTTTACCCGTAAGGCTGCAGCAGAACTGAAAAACCGGATTCGGCTACGTCTGGTGGAAACCTTACGTTATTTTGAACACTGTCAAACCCTGACTGAAGCTGAAATTCAGGCCAAAATCGCGGCTGAAACCGATCCTTTGTTTCAGAAAGTTTTAAGCGATTATGCCACGCGGGTAGATTTTGCCCGTGAACGCTTAAAGCTGGTACTCGATCAGCTGGATGAGCTGTTTGTCGGTACGCTGGACAGTTTCAGCCAGAAATTGCTGCGCGAGTTTTCCTTTGAAAGTGGCAAGATTGAACGTGCCGATATCACTGATGATGCCAAAAGCTATACCTATCAACTGATTCATGATGTGCTGCGTGAATGGATTCAGTCCCAGCCACAAAATGTGGTGGATTATCTGCTGCTCAATCAAAAGCTGAAGTCGCAGGATGCCTATGTGCCGGTGGTGGAAAATAGCCTGAATTTTGCTTCGGCGCAGTTTAAATCTATGAGTAAGCCAACTCTAGATATTGAAAGCTTTGAAAGTTTATTAGAGAAAATTGCAAAGATCGAAGATTCTAAAATTGAAAATTTAAAAGAATATTATTTAGAAGAAGGACAGTTTTATAAAATAATAAATAAAAAAATTTTTCCTAAGGGGCGTTTTACTCGAATTTTTCAAAAAAGCTTACCAAAGCTCATTAATGAATTAAAGAATAAGGGGATACAGAATTATTTTGATACAACATTAGTACTAGCTGTTTCTGATATCAGGGCTATTTTCTTAGATTCTAAAGGTCAATTTAGAAATAGTATTTTTAACTCTTGTCCTGAGGATGTAAAAACACAGTTTTATAATGATCCTGTATTATCTTTATTAAAAGCATTCATTGAATCTGAATTAGTATTTCAAAATCAGTTGGATGAGTTTGATAGTTATATTAAATATTATTTAGCTCAAGAAGTAAAAAAGCGCCTGCCGCAAGTGTTGCAGCAAAAAAGTGAAACCACCTTTGCCCAGCAAATCCGGACTTTGTCTGAAGCCTTGCAGGGGGAACAGGGGCTGCGTTTTGCCAAATTTGTCCAGACCCATTATCCGCTCATTTTAGTCGATGAATTTCAGGATACCAATCAGGATCAGGACAACATGCTGGCCCGGATCTGGCGCGACCAGAAACGTTATATGCAAGGCTGCATGATCATGGTCGGTGACCCGAAACAGGCCATTTATGGTTTCCGTGGCGGCGACATGCTGACCTATAATAAGGCCCGTGCCGATGTATTGTCTAAACAGGGCCGGGAATACAGCCTGCGGCATAATCACCGTTCGGTGAAAGTGCTGGTGGAGGCGGTCGATGCCCTGTTTCAGCGGCAGATGGATTTTGGTGAACAGGTCAGTTACAGCCCGGTTCAGGCTGGTTCCCGTCCTCATCCGGCACTCATCGATGCGCATGGCGAAAATCATCAACCGCTACGCTGGATTATGCTACAAGATAAAAAACACGAGCCAATTCAGGTAGCCTGGAAAATTCGCGACTTACTTAATCAGGGCATTGAAGAAAAACTTTACCTAGCAGAAAAGTCCGGGCCCAAATATCTGCAGGAAAATGATATTGCGATTTTATCGAAAAGCCATGACGGTCTGGATAAAGCCCAATATGAACTGGAGCGTTTGGGGATTCGGGTCAATCGACCTTCTAAGCGCAGCGTGTTCGACCATCAGGTGGCCAAAGATGTCGGGGCTGTGCTCAGCGCCATCATGCATCCTTATGATGAAGGCAAAATCAAACGAGCTTTGCTGAGCCGTTTATTGGGCTTTAATTTACAACAGCTGATTCAGCTGGAAGCTCAGGCGGATGGCTTAAGCCAGTTTATTTATGACTTCGACTGCATTCGCGAAATGTGGCTGGAAAAAGGCTTTTTAACCGCTTGGCAGTATTGCCTGAATCTGTTTCAGGTCTGGAAAAATCTGGTGGCGACCCAGAGCCGCGATAATGAACGTTGTGTGGTCAATTTGCGCCATCTGACCGAATTACTGAGTCAGCACAGCGAACAATATCAGGGTGCGCAAAAGCTTTATCACTGGTATTTAAAACAGCTGCAATCTCCGGCAGAGCGGGAGTGGGAACTGGAACGCAAACTGTCGAATGAGGCAGGGGTCCAGCTGATGACCATCCACCAGTCTAAAGGGCTGGAATTTAAAATCGTCTTTTTGCTTGGGGCTGACAAAAAACCTAGTGACAATAACAAAACCCTGAACTTCTCTACCGTGGAACATATTCATCCGGTCACCGGCAAAGTCGAAGTCCAGCGTATGGTAGCAGTCAATGACAAAAATCTGCTCGATCAAAATGCGATTGATCAGCACAATGCCCGTGCTGTGGCTGAACAACACCGGCTTTGGTACGTGGCACTGACCCGGGCCAGCCATCGGGTTTATGCCATGTTGCAGGATCAGGAAGGCAATTCCAATCATGGTCTGGCTTTCTGGCGTGGAACAGATTTTACCCATCCTGCCAGTGCCGACGAAGCCTTAATCAATGAAAGACCGATCAAGCTGCAAGCCAAGCAGCAGGAGCCTTTGCCTTTACAGGCGCTACAATTCCCGAGTCAGCGCTTTTATCCACGCTCCAAAACCAGTTTCAGTGCCTTGGCCCAGCATTTAAGCCGTAAACAGGCCATGGACGCCTTGGCCGTCAATACCGAACAGCTGTCTAGTGCAGCTGACGAAATTCATGTACTTGAAGCGCATGACACCGTTGCGAGCCAGCCCGTGTCATGGATTAAGCGTAATTTCCCGATGGGTACGGTAGCGGGAACCTTCCTGCATGAAATTTTTGAACATATCGATTTCCATGATCCGCAGGATTGGCCTTTAGAAATTCGCCGCCGTTTTAAAAATGACTATCCCGGATTATGGACAGAACTGAGTGGTAAATATGAGCAAGAGTTTCAGCAGGTCGATGAAGAGCAGCTCATCAGCTGGATGGGAGAATGGCTGGCAGAGGTTTTAACTACACCTTTGCATCGCGACTTTCAGTTGAATCAACTGCAGGAGCAGGAACATTTAGCCGAGTTTCCTTTTTATCTATCCCTGTCGGATCATGTCTTGGCGATTCAGCGTATTCATCAGCTCTATGCAGAACATGGTATAGACATGCTGGATTTTAATCAGGCCAATTCTGCCCGTTACTTAACCGGTTCCATCGATCTGGTGTATTTTGATGGCCAGCGTTACCATATTGCCGATTATAAAAGTAACTTTCTGGGGCCTGATCAACAGCATTATAGCGCTGAGGCGATTCAGCAGAATATGAGCCAGTCCAGTTACTGGTTACAGGCAGGTTTATATTTGGTAGTCTTGCACCGTTATTTAAGCGTGCAGATGCAGGATTATGACATCGAAAAGCATTTGGGTGGCGCGAGCTATCTGTATTTGCGTGGCATGGACGGGCAAGCCGAACAGGGTTTTTATCACTGGAAGCCGGATGCCGAATTTATTCTGCGTCTTGATGCAATTTTGGGCTATTTTAGTGAAGATAAAAGCAGCAAAATCGCCTGATGTAGCGAAATTAATAGCTTTTAAACAATAGATTGAGTTGTGGATAACTTTGAGGATAACTGTGTGGAAAATAAACAATATAAAGATGACCAAAGCGCTGCATGGATCAGCACTTGGAGTCAGTTTATTTGCCAGCAGCCTTTTAGTGATGCAGCGCAGGACGAAAATAGCAGCCACATTATCGGGCAGGTTCTGGAAGCTATTCAACAAGGGGACAGTTGTATTTCGGCAACAGCGCAACAGATTCAAGCCCTGCATGATCTGGTGATTTCGGCTGAAAATATTGAAAACAATATACAAGATCAGATCGCACCCTTTGTTTTCGATCAGCAGCATTTGTATTTGTATCGTTACTGGGCGCTGGAGCAGTCGTTGGCCCAGCAAGTCGCACGTTTAAAACAGCAATCCATAGAAGCGGTGGATCTTTCTGCTTATCCAGACTTACTCAGCGATGAACACCAAATTAATGCCTTAAGCATGGTGGCGAAACAAGCCCTGAATATCATTACCGGTGGACCGGGTACGGGGAAGACCTACACCTTGGCACGTATTATTGCCGTGCTGAATCAAGCGATGTCAAATATCCGCATTGCGATGGCAGCACCGACCGGTAAGGCAGCACAGCGAATGAAAGAAGCGCTGCAAAACTCGCTGAATGATGAAAAACTTCAGGACCTAGTCAGTGATGAATTAAAACAACTTAATCCGATTACCATTCACCGCTTATTGGGTCTAGGGAGTAACTCTCAACCGCGCTTTCATGCCAAGCAGCCTTTGCCTTATGACGTGATTGTGGTGGATGAAGCATCCATGCTGGATCTCAGTCTGGCCAATATGCTGCTGTCAGCGGTGCCGGATCATGCTCGCCTGATTTTACTGGGCGATGCCAATCAGCTCGCTGCGGTCGATGTTGGCTCGGTGTTGGCAGATTTACAACAGGTGCCGGCTTTGGCTGAAAATCGGGTCAATTTAGTCAATAGTCGCCGTTTTAAAGCCGGGGCGCTGATTGGACAGATGGCCGAATTTATTCAACTGCAACAGCCGGGGCAAAATAGTGCAGCGCTATTAGCGCAGTTTGCCCAGAAAATTGTGCAACCTGCTGAAATAAAAGCCATTGCCTTAAAGGCCGAAATGCAAGATCAAATTCAACTGGAATATCTTCCTGCCCACATGTCCACACAATTCGACCGCACGGCATATTACGACAAATTGATGCTGGGCTATCAGAATTATATTGCGGTGCTGAAAAGCTATTTAACTGCAGATGAACCTGAACTTTGGGTGATGCAGGTGGTCAAGGTGTTTGATGATTACCGTATTTTAGCGGCTATCCGACATGGCGCCTTGGGTTTGCGCCAGCTGAATATGCAAATGGAACAGCGCCTGCTGGAAGCCTTGGCATTACATATGAGCAAACAGGGCGACTGGTATGTCGGCCGTCCGGTGATGATGACCTATAACGATTACCAGCTGGGCTTGTCGAATGGGGATATCGGGATCTGTTTTAAGCGCAGTCGAGATGCGCAGTCCCAGTTTGAAGTGTATTTCCCCAGTCTGGAAAAATGGGTACCTGCCACCCGTTTACCGAAAAGTATTGAAACCGCATTTGTGCTGACCATTCATAAATCGCAAGGTTCGGAATTTACCCATACCGCAGTGGTTTTAGATGAGGCTGCAAAAAATTTATTGAGTAAAGAATTACTTTATACGGCCATTACCCGGGCCAAAAAAGTGGTAAGCCTTTTGGTCGATCAAGAGGCTTTAGTACAATCTTTAACCATTAAAACCACAAGAAAGAGCGGTCTGTTAGATAAAATAAATAATTTGCTAAATTGTTAACAATAAATAAATAATTTTTCATTTTTGTACGAAATTACTTACAGTGATTCGAGAAATTGCCGCATAGAGCTTTATGAATGTTTTTGAGATGATGGCTGCACATAAAAAGCTCGATACGGAAAATTGAGCAAAATCGCCATAATATAATAATAATGTCGAAAGACAGCGAACTTACAGTGAAGTAAGTATAAAGAGGAAACTTACAGCCGCTAAGCCTTGTAGTTTTGGGAGAGACTACAGGGCTTTTTTATATGCAAAAATGGACGATTTATTACAAAAATGATTGGCTGAAACCGCCACTATTCAGACCCAGTTATATAAGCAAAAATTAAATGTGGAGGAATATGACGGCTTTTGTATAAGTTAGATATTTTATTTAACCTTAAGTGATTAATTTTAAATAAATAGTGGTTATTTGATGGGTTACATGAAACATAAGAAATATTAATTAATGTACGAAAATGCTTACAAAGAGATACGAGAAAGCCCACTTTTTTACATAATGCTTTGTGGCAGAATCTACCACATAAGGAAGTAAAACTTCACACACGGAATGTTTATAATAATAAACGCGAACAGCGTAAATTATGACTATAAATAAAAGAATAATAACTAAAATAGAAGAAACTACAGCGCAAAAAAAGCCCAAGCCCAGCTTGGGCTTTTTTTTATCTTACATGGATGAATAGAACATAAAAATAAGTGCTTTTTAAATCTGGGAAAACAATTTGCACCGCGCCTTTTTCAGGGGAGGATTTAACCGGCAATGAATAAATTCAAAGCTCAAACGATAAAATGAAGCTTTTTCAATGAATTGATATTAAAAGATGAAAAGCGGTTTCTCTTTTTGCAATCCCCTGAATTTTCCCTTAAAATAACGCACTTGCTGTAGTGATGCACGGCAGTCAATTGAGAAATCAATTGATTTCTATCAAATGTAATTTTTAAGCATCTCGGAGAAATCGAATGGCTTTAACAAACGCAGATCGCGCAGAGATCGTTGCTAAATTTGCTCGCGCTGAAAACGACACTGGTTCACCTGAAGTTCAAGTAGCTCTTTTAACTGCCCAAATCAATGATTTGCAAGGTCACTTTAAAGAACATAAACACGACCACCATAGCCGTCGCGGTCTTATCCGTATGGTTAACCAACGTCGTAAGCTTCTTGACTACCTTAAAGGTAAAGATGCTACTCGTTACAGCGCTTTGATCGCTGCTTTAGGTTTACGTCGTTAATTCGATTAAACTTATTTTTTCGGACTATTGCATGTTAAATGCTGTATTACTGAAAATTAAAGTATACCTGACCTTGGTTAGGTAATGGGGAAGGGGCGATTGTTTCGCTCCTTCTTTGTGTTTAAAAATAGTGTATTCATACATTTTTATAGTCTAGTGAGGTCGGCTTCTAAGCTTTGTCATTTATGCAGTTGATGTGAATGCCAAACCTTAGGGGTCTCCACTAGAATAACTGTTCAAAAGAACTAGGAAAGAAAAATACATGTCAATGTTTAATATTGTTCGTAAAGAATTTCAATTTGGTCAACATCAAGTTGTCCTAGAAACAGGTCGTGTTGCTCGTCAGGCAAACACAGTAGTGATTACTATGGGCGGCGTAACAGTACTTGTTGCTGTTGTTGCGCAACCAAAAGCAAAAGCAGGTCAGGATTTCTTCCCCTTAACTGTTAACTATCAAGAAAAACAATATGCTGCAGGTCGTATCCCGGGTGGTTACGGTAAACGTGAAGGCCGTGCTTCTGAAGCTGAAACTTTAATTTCACGCTTAATCGACCGTCCAATTCGTCCATTGTTCCCAGAAGGTTACTTCAACGAAATTCAAGTAACAGCAACTGTTATTTCTTCTGACAAAACGATGGATGCTGACATTGCTGCAATGCTTGGTACTTCAGCAGCGCTTGCTATCGCTGGCACGCCTTTCCGTGGTCCAATCGGTGGTGCGCGCGTTGGTTTAATCAATGGTGAATACGTTCTTAACCCGAACAATGAACAGTTAAAAGAAAGTGATCTTGACCTTGTGGTTGCGGGTACAGAATCAGCAGTATTGATGGTTGAATCTGAAGCGAAAGAACTTTCAGAAGACCAAATGCTCGGCGCTGTGCTTTTCGGTCATGACGAAATGCAAATTGCGATCCAAGCAATTAAAGAATTTGCTGCAGCAGCTGGTGCAACTGAGTCTACTTGGACTGCTCCTGAGAAAAACGAAGACCTTCGTGCTAAATTGAAAGAAGCTTTTGAAGCTAAAATCTCTGAAGCATACACAATCGCTGTTAAACATGAACGTTATGCAGCGCTTGATGCACTTCAAGAAGAAGCATTGGCTCAATTCGTTCCTGAAAATGACGAAACTGGCATTGCTGACGAAGTAAACGAATTATTCGAAGACTTAAAATACCGCACAGTACGTGACAACATCTTGTCTGGTAAACCACGTATTGATGGTCGTGACACGAAAACTGTTCGTGCAATCGACGTACAAGTTGGCGTATTAGGTCGTGCTCACGGTTCTGCATTGTTCACACGTGGTGAAACTCAAGCCTTGGTAACAACGACTTTGGGTAATACACGTGATGCGTTAATGGTTGATACCCTTGCAGGTACTAAAACTGATAACTTCATGTTGCACTACAACTTCCCTGCATACTCTGTAGGTGAAACTGGTCGTGAATCTGGTCCTAAACGTCGTGAAATCGGTCACGGTCGTCTAGCGCGTCGTGGTGTTCAAGCGGTTCTTCCTGCAGCTGACCGCTTCCCGTACGTGATCCGTATCGTATCTGACATCACTGAATCTAACGGTTCATCTTCAATGGCTTCTGTATGTGGTGCTTCTCTATCACTTATGGACGCAGGTGTTCCACTTAAAGCACCAGTTGCGGGTATCGCGATGGGTCTTGTGAAAGAAGGCGAGCGTTTCGCAGTTCTTTCTGACATCTTGGGTGACGAAGATCACCTTGGCGACATGGACTTTAAAGTAGCAGGTTCTGCAAACGGTATTACTGCACTTCAAATGGACATCAAGATCGAAGGTATTACTGAAGAGATCATGGAGTCTGCATTGAACCAAGCTTATGCTGGTCGTATGCACATCTTGAATGAAATGAACCAAGTAATTTCACGCGCTCGTCCTGAAATTTCTATGCACGCTCCTACATTCCAAGTGATCACCATCAACCCTGATAAGATCCGTGATGTCATTGGTAAAGGCGGCGCGACTATTCGTGCAATCACTGAAGAAACTAAAGCTGCTATCGATATCGAAGATAACGGTACAGTTCGCGTATTTGGTGAAACTAAAGCTGCTGCGATGGCTGCTGTTGCAAAAATCCAGGCGCTTACTGCTGAAATCGAACCAGGTACAATCTACACTGGTAAAGTCATTCGTATCGTTGAATTCGGTGCGTTCGTAAACATCCTTCCTGGTACTGATGGTTTACTTCACATCTCTCAAATCTCTAACGAACGCATTGCGAACGTTGCAGACGTATTGAAAGAAGGTCAAGAAATCAAGGTTCAAGTTGCTGATGTCGACAACCGTGGTCGTATCAAATTGACTATGAAAGACATCGAACAAGCTTAATGGTTTGAGTATTCACATGGGTTAACCATGTGAATATTTATAAAGAAAGCCCTGTGCTTCGCTAAAGTTTTGACTTTGGCTTGCTCAGGGCTTTTTTATGGGCAGAGAGAAAATTTGATTTAAAATTTGCAAATCCAGTTGTATGTTATTGCTTAACGCTTGCGCGCAGCTCATAATTTTATGCCAGATCGCAGCTTTGAATTATTGAAACTTCAATCAATCCAACAATAAGAAAGTACACCAGAGAATTGTTTATATGCAGGTTTATTATTTCTACCAACATCCTACTGAACAGCATATTTTTGTACAAAAAGACCAAAATACTGAAGCTGAACCAGTCTTTGTATGGATAGATTGCACCCGGGAGGATGTAGTGAACCGTGCGGATGAGTGGCAAAAAGAAATTTATCAATATACTCAGCTGATATTAAACGAGTTTCATTTGAAAGATGTTTTGAACCTAGAGCATCCTTGTACCTTCGATACCATGGAAAATTATGATTTACTGATTTTTCGTAAATTGATTACACCTGATGATGATATTAAGACCGGGGCACAAGCGCTGGAACAGCATGAAAAGATGTTTGGTTTAGCCACCACACCGGTTAGCTTTATCATGACGCCTCAGGTGCTCATTACAGTGCGTGAACAAGGCAATCGGGCGGTTGAGAATTATATCTCACGGATTGAAATGAATTTTATCCGTCCTGCTCAAGATCAAAGCAAATCACGCAAAGTTTCCACTACCCCCTTAGACCTGGCTTTACGATTATTGAATAGCATTGTAGATGGTTATTTAGATTTACGTGTCCCCCTGACCCGGCGTGTAGAGTTTTGGCAGCAAGAATTGCTGCAAGGTCATCGCAGATTTACCAAATGGAATCAGTTATTTCAGGAAAGCATGACTTTTCAGCAAGTAGAGAATCTTTGCGAAGAACAGATTGATGCCTTACAAGAACTACGCGATGAAATTGTAGATAATTACCCCCATTTAAAAGGCAAGAAGAAGTCTGAACGGCAAGATATTATGCTGGTGCGGATGGATGATCTGGTTAGCCATGTGGGCCGGATTCAAAAGCATATGGTTCGTCTTCGTGCCTCCATTCAGGCAGCTATAGATTTGCATTTTTCTGCAATTGCTAACCAGACCAATGAAAATATGCGTATTCTGGCTATTATCACCGCAATTTTTGCCCCTCTGACTTTATTGACCGGGGTGTATGGGATGAACTTTGAATTTATTCCAGGTTTAAAATCTCCAACCGGGTTTTGGAGCATGCTGATGGTAATGCTGATCACTACGATACTGTTGGTTTATTATTTTTATCGTCGCCATCTGGTAGGGCGCGGGGAAAAGAGCGTGATTGATTTATTGGCCCAACAACATCAAGATCAACACGTGAACCTGTTCTGGTTTTTAAACTATGAGCCGATTAAGCAATCGGTCAAGGAAACCATGAAAGAAGTTGAAAAACTGACCAAGTTAAAATAAAAGGTCAGTTTTTATTCCTACTCGCTATATTTGATGCACAATCCTGTCAGTTCATTCAAACCCCAAAATGGTCTTGGTCATTTTTAGTCTGCTGGAAGATTAGCTCACCTGAACACTCTGCGACAAAATTTTATAAATTTCATCTTTCATTTTGAGCTTCTTGCGTTTTAGAGAATCAATATCATCATTAATTAAATTGACCGGATTGAGCTCAAGCTGAGTAATCTCCTTATCGAGTTCCTGATGGCTCTCAAATATTTTTGCGAAATGAGGATCATCATGTCGTAGTTTATGGATCAATTCCTGATATTCAGGAAACATTCTCTTCACTTTTTTATTGCATTCTTTGGTTTTCATAAGCCTAGATTATTCTCCAGCGTTGAATCTCAGAACAAAATAACCACCACGGACCTGTTATATAAACGGTACGCTGGAGGCAGAAAAGTAGCCTTAAGCATCTTTTACATTGAAGTGTTTCACTTGCTTACGTAATCGTTGCACTTCATCAATCAAGTCGAGCATCATTGCCACAGCAGAAAAGCTGGCATCAAAGTCGCGTTGTAAACGGTAGGCCCGACGTGCACGCGAAACATCATCACCAAAAAATTGATGAATTCTTTCTTCTGGACGCGTGTCTAAAATATCGTATTCAAGCAACTGCAAAACCCATTCCGGACTTTGCCCACACGCATCAGCAAAATGCTTTAAATCAAAACTGTAATGTTCATCAATGACATCTGCAGGATTAAATTCATCAGATATTATTTCACGATAATGAATAGTCGCCATGATGTTCTCCTTAAGCATTGCGAGGCTTAAATGTTGCAAAAGCATCGGAAAAAGCTTGATAAGCCTGCTGTTCATGTTCAGTTTGTGCAGTTGGATACACGATATTTAAAACCAGATAGAGATGGCCGGGTATCTTGCTTGGAATCCCTTTGTCCTTGAGTCGTAACTGTTGACCGGTTTTGGCATTTTTAGGCACATTCACCTGAATTTTTTTACCTTCGGGTGTCGATATTTCAATGCCTTGACCTAATGCTGCTTCCCAAGGTGCGATATCCACGTTGTAATAAATATCGGCACCTTCAACCCGGATCCGTGCAGTGTCTTTATAGTGAATCTCGATATACAGATCACCATTCTTGCCTCCGTTGATGCCACTTTGTCCTTGTCCAGAGAGACGGATATTTTGTCCTTCTTTCATGCCTTTAGGAATTTTGACCTGCAAGGTTTTACGTTGAACCTCCGGCTCGCCATAGGCATTTAAAGTCGGAATCTGTAAGGTAATCTGTTGAGTGGCTCCCTGATAAGCAATTGCCGGATCAACCTCTATGCTGGCATGTTGGTCTTCGCCTTTATAACTGCGCTGTTGCTGTCTTTGCTGATTTTGATATTGGTAGTTGGCTCCGCCAAAACCTGAACCAAAACGTCCAAAAAGGTCTTCAAAACCACTAAAATCGGACTGCTGCTGGTTAAAACCCTGACGGTAAAATTGGTTATGGTCAAAACCTCCTGTGCCAGTCTGTGCTCCAGATTGATAAAAAGCTTCAGGATGATCAAGCTGAAAATCGTATTCAGCTTTTTTTTCTTCATTGCTTAGCGTGTCATAAGCGACATTAATACTTTGCATTTTTGTTTCAGCATCGGTTTCTTTGCTGACATCGGGATGATATTTTCGAGCCAATTTCCGGTAGGTTTTTTTGATTTGATCTTGGGTGGCATTTCGGTTAATGCCAAGAACTTCATAATGATTTTGAGGCATATAATGGGAATCTGGGATTGATCATGTTTTAATCATTATTATGCTTTTCATAGTTCTGAAACAGTATTGATCTGTGCCTTATTGTTTCAAATTATGACAAAAAAGGCTCCGTAACCGGAACCTTCGCAAATCATGAATAAGATCAATATTTAATCCATGTCACACTGCGGCCAATCACCGATACACCGACATAACCACGCAGGTTTAAGTGCTTGCCACTGGCACTGATGCGTGCTTTGCCCTTGTAAACTTTGCCGCCAATCGGATCAAGTACGCGACCATGATTAAATTCGCGTGGATTGTCCGGATTTTGTGTAAATCCCCAAATAAAAGGTAAGCCAATAAACGGTTTATTTTTTAGGTTACCCGGGCAGTTTGAGCAGATTACCATCTTTTCTGTACCAGGTACATTACGGGTCGCGACGATGACCCCTTCGTAGGTGCCATCCGGCTTTTTGCTGATTTCTACATCAGCACGGGAATAACCGGTTCGGTCATCAATGGTTTTCCATTTGCCCACCAAGGGATCATTTTCAGCAAAACTGAAAGATGAAACAGCAGCTAAAATTACCCCGGTCAAAATCCCTTTATATAAATTCTTCACTAATTTCCCCTGTTGAATGAACTATTTTTTAATTTTAGAGTAAAACGCCTAATTTATAGCGGCAAACAGGTATAAAATCAAATGATTAAATTGTTATATAAATCACATAAATAATAAGTTATGCGCTGAAATCCAGTTTTTTAGCAATCCGTATTTAAAAAATGTCCGGGTAAGGGCTGAAATATTGAACTTTTCTTTCATTTATATTTTATCCCACAGTAAGTAAGACCATAAATTAAAAAAGAATATAAGATTTTCTGTGATTGCTCGCTGGCCTATGTGCAACACAGCGAGTTGTCTGCTGCTTGCTTTCTAGGTCAGGGTGATCGAGTTATGAAATGGGTGAGCAGGAGGAATGCCAGCAAGATCGTAGGGTGCTAAAGAGGGAGATCACAAGTTCTGAATCATTTGCCAGATCAAAACTTGTGATGACCTTCTTCCAGGTTTTATTCCGTTTTAATCCAGGATACGGTTCGGCCGAGCAAACTGGTCCCCATAAAACCACGTAAGGTCAGTACATTGCCTCGGGTATTCAGATGTCCTTTGCTCTGATAGGTATGACCAGAAAGTGGATCAAGAATATGCCCCTCAATGAATTCATTTTTATTTTTCGGGTTTTGCTTAAATCCGGTCAAAATAGCTAAGCCAATTAAAGGGGCATTTTTCAAGCTGCCTTTGCATTTTTCGCAATGATCAATAGCAGTCTGGTTTGGAACACCATGTACTTTGACAATTTTCCCCAGATAAGTCCCATTTTGTTGTTGGCTAATGAAGACTTCAGCACGGGCATAGCCGGTCTTGTCATCAATCGTTTTCCATGTCCCCACTAAGTCAGGTACTTGGGCCTGAATAAAAGGACAGGCAAGAAGCAAGAGGGTAGTCACAATTATTTTTGTGTTCATGTGGTGGTTCCAATAATTAATTTATTTTTTTTCAGTAAAAATAAAGCCTTAAAAAAATGAGCTGCTTTATTTTGCTGTGGAATTTTACTTTAAAATATTTAGATTACAAGTAGATAAAACTTGTATAAAAAAGAACAGAAAAGTCGCTACTCAATCTGGCGATAAAAAAAGAGCAGCTGTTATCGCCACTCTGATTTTATTTACTTGAATCGCATTAGCTTAGGTGTTTACCAAATAAACCAAAAGCTTCTTCTGCAGTAAAGGTATAGCGGGTGCTACAGAACTGGCAATCCATGGTAATCGGGTTCTGGAACTCTAAAGTTTCGCGTACTGCTTCCACCCCAATCTGAATGAGTGCATTGGCACAACGTTCTTTTGAACAGGTACAGCCAAAACTCAACGGCTCGACTTCGGGTAAACGTACATCTTCTTCATTATATAGACGATACAGAATTTCAGTGGGTTCGAGCTCTGTCAGCTCTTCCGCTTTTAAGGTTTCAGTCAACATGGTCAAACGTGGCCAGAGGTCTTCATCGACCCGTTGCTGTTCTTCTTCACTATTGCGTGGCAAGAGTTGAATCAGCAGACCGCCAGAGCGTTCGGCGGTACTGGCTAAAACGATTTTTGTTGGAATTTGCGCAGATAAATCATAATACTGCATTAAACAACCGGCCAGCGTATCGTGCTCAAGGGCAATAATGCCCTGATAGCGTTCACCAAACTCAGGTTCAATGTTAATAAACAGGATTGGACTGACCAGTGCATTCAACACTGTACTGCTGTTTTCTGCCTGAAAGAAACGCGGATCTTCTTCATAATCGGCCGATGCACGTACCTCACCGCGATGGTTACATTCTGCCATCGCCCATTTGAACGTGCCGGCTGCCTGGATTTGCAGGCTGATCCGGCCTTTAATTTTCAGGGTGCTGGCCAGTAATGCCGTGGCACTCAGCATTTCTCCCAAAAGAATTTGAATTGCTTGCGGATAATCACGTTGTGCAAGGATGGTTTGCAAAACGCTTTCAAGATGGACCACTTCACCACGAATCGGGCAATTCTCAATATAAAAGCGTTGACGTAATTCAGACATAAATTTCTCCAATAGCCCGTGTTAATGGTGTCTATATTGTAAAACACAAGCTAGTTACTATCATCTCTTGTGACATCAATACGCTGATGTGCTAAGCCACGTTGTAAATTGACGCCAGTAGGTTCTTGACGAATCTGCGCATCACTTTCAAATAAATGTTCCAGCTCGGCCAAAGCATTACGATGGGTTTCATAAATCTTTTGTTCATCGGTATACACCCGTTGTTGCTGAAGCAATAATTTTTCATCGTAATCGCGGAACAGTTCAATACTTTTATACGCATCTTCTTCACTGATATCCAATTCACGCAAGGCTCGATAGGCCATACCCATAGACGATAAATAGGTTTCACGCCAGATATGTTCTACACCTAAATCTCGCAGTAAATGCACATGATGACGATCGCGTGCACGAACCAAAAGTTTCAGATTAGGATAGTTTAAGCGAATATGACGTGCCACATTCATCGAGTCTTCAATATCATCAATCGCGAGAACAAAAACCTTGGCGTGTTCAACACCTGCAGAACGTAGGATATCCGGTTGTGTAGCATCACCATAGTATACAGTACCGCCATAATTCCGCACGAAATCAACTTTTTCCAGATTACTGTCAATGGCAGTAAAGGACTGATGCTGTAAATGCGCAATACGGGCAATGATCTGTCCAAAACGCCCAAATCCGGCAATGATCATTGGGTTATGGCGATCTGGAATTTCATCATAAACCGGCGCTTTTTCTTTATCGATAAGCAGAATAATCCAGTTGCTGATGATCCAGTACAGCATTGGAGTGAGCACCATGGAAAGGGTCACAATCAAGGTCAAAGGCTCAAGCATGGCTTGGGTGAGTACTTTTTCACTACTGGCCACTTTAAGTACCACAAAGGCAAATTCACCGCCTTGGGCCAGACAGGTGGCAAGCAGCAAGCTGTTGCGCCATGAATAGTTTAAATAACGGGCAATGGCCGTCAGGGTCACGCTTTTGACCAGCATTAAAACCACTGCACCGCCAATGATCAGCCACGGCATATCCACCAGTAAGGATAATTGTGTGGTCATGCCGACGGTCATAAAGAATAAACCCAGCAGCAAGCCTTTAAAGGGCGCGATACTGGCTTCCAGTTCATGCCTGAATTCGGAGTCGGCCAACAATACCCCAGTTAAGAAAGCCCCCAGGGTGGTGCTGATCCCGAGCACATCCATCAGCACCACGACACCGAGTACAATAAACAAGCCGACAGCGGTAATCAGTTCATGCGCCCCGCTTTTGGCCACAAAGCGGAAAAATGGCCGCATCATATAACGGCTAAACAGGAACAAACCGCTAAAGGTGGCAATGATTGCAGCAAAATAGGCAATGCCGTGATGGGTCGATTCGGTGCCTGCCAATAGTGGAATAATGGCCAGTAGCGGAATGGCCGCAATATCCTGAAACAGTAAAATGGAAAAAGATTGTTGCCCGAAAGTGGTATTTAGTTGCTGTTTTTCTGCCAGTAACTGTAACACAAAGGCGGTAGAGGATAGCGCCAGCGCCATACCAATCACAAAGCTGGCAGAAAGGCTCTGGTTTAAGGCAAAAAAGGTCAGGATGGCCAGAATCACCCCGGTAATCCCGACCTGCAAGCTGCCCATCAGGAAGATGGACTTACGCATTTCCCAGAGCCGTTGGGGGCGTAGCTCCAGGCCAATAATAAACATCAACAAAATCACGCCAAATTCGGCCAGTTCCTGAATGGCTTCCGGGTCACTGGCCATATTCAATACGCCGGGACCGAGCAAAATACCTGTAAACAAATACCCGAGTACCGTGGCAATACCAAAACGCTTGGCGAGTGGCACCAAGAGTAGTGAAGCACCGAGGAAAATCGTGATTTGTAACAGTAACGACATCAGTTCATCCTGGAATTGATTTGAATTGCAAAAAAATTAAACCAAACATGAGTTCGGATTTAGCTTAATTCTTGAGGATCTATATCGAGTGTCAGTTTCATGCTTGAGGGCTTTTGATGCAACATATTTTGCCACCAGGTACGGATATAAAAATGTAATCGGGCACGATCCTGTGACAGCAGCACCATATGTGCCTGATAACGCCCAGCCTTACGTTCCATCGGGGCAGGAATGGGCCCCCAGATATCAATCAGGTTTTCTGAAACCTGTCTTAAAGCTTGAGCATGCTGCTGCAAGAATTCCTGGTTCTGTTCCTGACTTTTCGATTCACAGCGAATCAATACTGCATAACGAAAAGGCGGCAGTAGTGCAGCTTGGCGTTCTTTTAGCGTCTGTTTGACAAAATGACGATAGTCCTGTTGGATTAAGGTATTGAGTAGAGGATGATCCGGTCTCAAGGTTTGTAAATAGACTTCACCTTTGCGTTCACCGCGTCCGGCACGACCGGCCACTTGGACAATCAGTTGTGCCGTGCGTTCGGTGGCACGGAAATCTACACTAAGCAGGCCGGAGTCAATATCTAAAATGGCGACTAAGGTGACATAAGGAAAGTGGTGGCCTTTGGCCAGCATCTGGGTACCGAGCAGAATCACCGGTTCACTTTTTTGAATCTTGTCATAGATTTTCTGCCAGCTGCCGACCCGACTGGTGGAATCGCGATCCACCCGAATTACGTCAAAGTTAGGGAACAGTTGTTGTAAATGTTCTTCCACTTTGGCGGTGCCCAGACCAAGAGGTTTTAATTCGCTATGCTTGCACTGCGGGCAATGATCGGGCATGCGGTGAATGCTGCCACAATGGTGACAATGCAAATGCTGATAAGGCTGTCGATGCACGGTAAAGTTGGCATCACAATGCGGGCACTTGGCCTGCCAGGCACAGCTTTCACAAATCAGTACCGGTGCATAACCACGGCGGTTTAAAAACACCAACACCTGTTCTTTTTTATCCAGACGTTTTTGAATTTCATCAATCAGACTTTGGCTAATCCCATTTTGCTTTTGGGCAATTTTCAGATCAATCAGATGAATCTTGGGCATTAGTGCCACACCCGCACGCTGATTCAGCTCTAAACGGGTCATTTTCCCTGAGTCAGCCAGTGCATAACTTTCAATACTAGGGGTAGCTGAACCTAAAATAATCGGACAGCTTTCTAAATGAGCCCGATACATCGCAACATCGCGTGCATGGTAGCGAAAGCCTTCTTGTTGTTTAAATGAAAGGTCGTGTTCTTCATCTAAAATGATCAAGCCCAAATTTGGCAGCGGGGTATAAATGGCCGAACGGGTTCCCAGAATAATCGAGGCTTTGCCGGTTTGTGCCGCTTGCCAGGCTTGTAGACGTTTGGAATCGTTTAGTCCTGAATGTAGCAATACGATATTGCCGTGAAAACGTGACTGGAAACGGCTAATGGTCTGTGGGGTAAGCCCAATTTCAGGGACTAAAACCAAGACTTGCTTGCCCTGTTTCAGCACCTCTTGCATGATCTGTAAATAGACTTCAGTTTTACCGCTACCGGTCAGACCATCCAGCAAAAAAGCCTGATATTTTTTCTGTGCTTTCAATACCTGTTGAATGGCTTTCTTCTGATCTTCATTTGCTGTTAATGGCATTTGCGCCAGTGTGACCGGTTGCGGGCGAAAATCCTGATGTTCCAGAATGCATGCCACAATGGCTTTTTTTTCCAGAGCTTTGAGTGTCGCTGTCTCAATTCCGGCCAAATTTAAAATATTTTCTGTGGTGCCTTGAGGATGCAGTTTTAAAACTTTATACGCTTGTTGCTGTTTTTCAGAGCGCGTCAGCTTGTCTTCGGCATGCAAATCCAGCACTTTCCATAGCCGTGCCAATAAATTATAGGGTTTGCCCTGACGTAAAAATGTCGGTAAGGCGCTCTGAAAAACTTCTCCAATCGGAAATTGGTAATATTGAGCGGACCAGATCAATAAATTTAAAACTTTGGCATCTAAAAGAGCATGCTTATCTAACAGCTCGGTGATGGCTTTAAGCTTAAAACGCGGATCAATCGGGGTGTCGGCCGTTAATTTTTCAACAATAATCCCGACCAGATTTTGCCGTCCAAATGATATCGCAACACGCGCTCCCACTTCGGCTTGCTGGTATTGTTCAGCAGTCAATGTATAGTCAAAGCAGTCATAGATATGTACGGGTACTGCAACACGAATGCGATAAATGTCGGCTGGAGTCGATGGTGTATTTGGCATAAATAAGGGTCAAATGGTCCTGATCAAATTTCGTCGTGCTAAAGGTCGAGTTATGTTAGAGTGAGCAAATCATGAATATCTAAGAATATGAATGATTTTGGTGGTCAGACGCAACAGCGCTGAAGCAAATTTTAGAAAATTAGAGCATCACAATGCCTGCATATCAATTTACTGCCATTGATGCTTCAGGGAAGCAGCAAAAAGGCGTGTTAGAGGGTGATTCTGCACGTCAAATCCGTCAACAGCTGAGAGATAAAGCGCTTATTCCTGTGACGGTCGATCCGGTCGAGCAAAAAGATAAGCAAAATTCCACCCGCTGGTTTCAGAAAAAAATTACCGCTTATGATTTGGCCTTGTTTACCCGTCAGCTTTCGGTTCTGGTGGCAGCGGCGATTCCTTTAGAAGAAGCGCTGCGGGCTGTGGGCAAACAAAGTGAAAAAGCGCATGTACAGAACCTGTTGATGTCAGTGCGCTCAAAAGTCATGGAAGGGCATTCACTGGCCAATGCCTTGCAGCAAGCAGGGCGTTTACCGGATTTATATATCGCGACCATCGCCGCCGGTGAACGCTCAGGACATCTGGATTTAATTCTGGATCAGTTAGCAGATTACACCGAAAACCGCTTTGCCATGCAAAAGAAAGTGCAGGGCGCGATGATTTATCCCATTATCTTGATGCTGATGTCCTTTGCGATTGTGATGGGGCTGATGACCTATGTCGTTCCCGATATCGTCAAGACCTTTGACCAGAGTAAAGATGCCTTGCCCTGGATCACGGTTGCCTTAATGAAAGCCAGCGACTTTATACGGGTAGCATGGCCATTTTTACTGGTCGCGGGTGTGGTGGGTTTTACTGGGCTGCTACGCTTTTTAAGAACCACAGCCGGACATTATGCATTTGACCGCTTAACCCTGAAATTGCCATTATTGGGTAAATTATCACGTGGTATCAATGCCGCCCGTTTTGCCAGTACTTTATCCATTTTGACCCAATCTGGGGTGCCTTTGGTAGATGCGCTTAAAATTGGCGCTGCAGTGAGTAATAACTGGGTCATCCGTGATTCTGTTAACCTGGCAGCCGAACGCGTTACCGAAGGCGGCAACCTGGCCACGCAACTGGAGCGTAGTGGTTATTTCCCACCGATGATGGTACAAATGATCAAAAGTGGTGAAGCCTCTGGGGAACTGGACCGTATGCTGGCACGTGCCTCGACCATGCAGGATCGGGAAGTGACCACCCTCATTTCAACTTTGCTGGCTCTGCTTGAACCGCTCATGTTGGTATTGATGGCCAGTATCGTGCTGGTAATCGTTATTGCGGTGATGCTGCCAATCGTGAATATGAATAATATGATTTAAATAGAACTAGGGTAAATTCTTCGAATAGTTGAAAGCGAATTAGACTTTCTAAAGTATCAAGATGAATGAGAGAAATTGAATGAAACGGAATCAACTTAATAAGCAGACTGGTTTTACTTTGATTGAAGTGATGGTGGTGATTGTGATTTTAGGGGTATTGGCTGCCCTCATTGTGCCTAATGTTATGGGGCGTGGTGAAAAAGCCAAGGTGGATACATCAGCCATTACCTTAAAAGGGGTAGCCGGAGCGTTAGATCAATATAAACTGGATAACGGTAAATACCCGTCCATGCAGGATGGTGGTTTAGATGCTTTGGTCAATCAGCCGGCTTCGGCAAAAAACTGGATGCAGGGTGGTTATGTTAAAGGTGGTTATCCAAAAGACAGTTGGGATAATGATATTCAATATGTGATTCCCGGTGCTGAAGGCCGTCCATTCGATTTATATTCTTTTGGTGCCGATGGTAAAGAAGGCGGTGAAGGTACAGATGCCGATATTTATTATCAGCCTTAATTAAAAATCCTTAATTATTTTAAGGATATAAAATATATCACTTCACTTTATCTGGCTATTCAATACTAAGTGAAGTGATAATAAATCTTAATTATAAATAAATATATATTAAGTTATTGAATTTAATTAAAATTATATAATATTGGCTGTTTGAGAGTTATAATAAGAATTATTCCCATATTTGATAGTTACAATAATGATTATATGTGAATGGAAATAGACTTTCTATTTATTCAAAAGCTTGCATAATGTTCTGAATGGCAAAGGTTTTGTCGGAGAGAATGGAATGAAAGCATTCATAATATCGGATGAAATTAACCAATTTCATTGGGCAATGCTCAAGTCTGTTCTTTTAATTTTGAGTTTGCTTCCCATGAGTCAGGGCATTTTAACCTTATGGAATGCAACCGAAGGAAGTAGCCAGATTATGGTGGGCTTTTTTGCAATCAGTGTATTGAGTGCATTATTTATATTGTGTTTTTGGTCTGCCTTAAAAGCGACGGTACTCAACTTAAAACAACAACAGACTTCAGCTTTAGAACACATGGTAGTAAAAATTTATCGCTATATTCCTATGTTGTTTTTAACTGTCATGGTGTCCTATCTGGTCACCCAGTTATAAAACCAATTGAATAAAAAAACCGAGGTTAATGCCTCGGTTTTTTTATTACCTTTTTTTCCTTCTCCCTGTGGGAGATGAGAATCCTCAGAATATATCCTAAGTCCGCAAGGGAGAGGAGAAATTCAAAAGTCCTCTCTCTACCCTTCACTTGCCTTCTCTTTAAAAGCAATGCTTTAAAGCTCGTTCAGGGTATGCCTTAACGTCGTGATTTAAACGACACATCTACCTTACGCGGACGGAAGCGCCAACCCAGCAGTAATAGCAAGATTGACACAATCAGTACGGGCCAGTCGCTTAAGCGCATATAGAGGGTTTCACCTTGCATTGCAGGCAGTTCGCCACGAAGAATCGCGGTTTGATCGGTGGGTGCCTGTTTTACAATATGCCCGTGATGATCAATAAATGCAGTGACACCGGTATTGGTGGCACGAATAAACCAGCGGCCATTTTCTTTGGCGCGCATTTGCACCATTTGTAAATGTTGCCAAGGGCCAGCGGTGCCGGTAAACCAGGCATCATTAGAGACAGTGACCAGATAATCGCTTTGACTGGCATTACGACGGGTCAGGTTCGGATAAGCCACTTCATAACAGATGGCTGCACCCAGCGCATGATTTTTTACGTCTAATGGTTTTTGGTCGAGGGCACCACGAGAAAAACCACTCATGGAAGGGTCATTTTGCAATGCCGGCAGTACCCAACTGAGCCAGCCAGATAAAGGCACATATTCACCAAAAGGAACCAGACGTTGCTTTTTATATAGGCCTTCAGACTCATCACCCATTGCCATAATGCTGTTGTAGTACATTGGATGTTGTTCAGTTTTAGATTCTTTCAAATCCCAATAAGGAAGGCCGGTGACCCAAGCCGTTCCAGATTTTTCTGCCTGAACTTTCATGGCATCGAGGAAAGGTTCGATATCGGTCTGGAACATAGGAATCGAAGATTCTGGCCAGACAATCAGATCGCGTCCCCATTCAGTCCGGCTTAAATTGGCATAGATCATCAAGGTTTTGACTTGATACTCTGTCAGCCATTTCAGGTCTTGTGGAATGTTGCCCTGAATTAATGAAACGGAAAGCGGCTTCTCATTTTTTTGTTCCACAAACTGAAGGTAGGAAGCACCCCAAGCGCCCAGCAGTATCAGGGCTGAAGGGATAATCCAGAACATGCGTTTATTCAGTATTTCCACCAGCGCACAGGCTAAGATAATCACTACAAACGAGACACCGAAGATCCCAAACAGTGGCGCATAGTTATCTAGGAAGCGCTCGGTAAACGCATACCCTGCAAATAACCAAGGGAAACCGGTAAATACCCAGGTTTTTGCCCATTCAAAGAATACCCAAAGCGGCGCAAAAGTCAGCGGTGTTTCCGGGAAAAAGCGACGATAGATCCAAGTTTGCAATGCGGTAAACAAGCCCATCACCAAGGCCATAAAAGCAATCATCAGTACACTGACAAAAGAGCTGGTATCACCATAAACGTGGATTGAGGTATACAGCCAAAATGCGCCAACAAACCATAAACCAAAGCCATAGGCCCAGCCAATGCCAAAAGCTTGCTTTGCTGAGCGTTTACGTAGTGAAGCATAGAGCAGGGCTGGAGACAGTAGTGCCAACCACCAGTAATAATAAGGTGCCAGCGCAAAACTGAACATGGCACCTGAAAATAACGAAATTAAAAAAGGATAAATAAAAGGGAGCTGCTTTTGTTGTTGAGATGAATTTAACAGCTTATCAAAGTAAGTTCTCATTTACGGACAGCTCGAATCAGATGAATAGTACGTGCATCTGCTTCTACAATGGTGAATTCCCAATTTTCAAGTTCAATCACTTGACCTTGTAAATCGCTGACTAAACCCATTTCTTGAAGCAATAAACCGCCGACAGTTTCTACTTCATCATCGGAAAAATCAGCATCTAAAACATTGTTAAAGTGTTCAATTGGTGTAAGTGCTTGAACAAGCCATGTATTCGCCGTGTGCGGGTCATTATCGGGAATAATGTACTGGGCTTCTTCATCCACCTTGTCGTGTTCATCTTCAATTTCACCGACAATTTCTTCCAGAATATCTTCTAGCGTGACTAGGCCTGAAGTAGTGCCATATTCATCAATCACCACAGCAATATGGGTCTGGGTGTTTTTCAACATCCGCATGACCTGGTCAGAACGGGCACTTTCTGGCACGAATAGGGGTTGGCGCATGAGTGCGCGAATGTCCACTTTGGATGTCGGCTCGGTCAGAAATGGCAGTAGGTCTTTGGCCAATAAAATCCCGACCACATTATCCGGTTGATCAGATGAAAAAACAGGAAAACGTGAATGGGCAGATTCAACTAGCACATGCAGAATATCGAACAGCTGATCATCTTCTTGTAAGCTGATCATGGCAGTTCGCGGAGTCATGACCTCACGAATTTTGGTTGCTGGAAGGTCAAGCACACCTTCAAGCATGGCAACCGTATCGGGTTCTAAAAAACGACGTGAATCTTGTACTAATTTTAGCAGTTCGTCGCGAGTTTCGGGTGCTGTACCCAGCCATTTGCGTAAGCCGCGCATGCCCCACGACGGGCCTGATTCCTCGTGCATGATCTTTCCTAAAGACGCTTAATATCTAAAAAATGTAATTTTAATCATACCGTAGAAAATACAGTTGTCTATCGCTAATATTCATCTAATCCATAGGCAATTGAGTCAGAAAAAGAGACTATTTTCTTCATTTCCCTGCATATCACAGGGTGTTTATGTTTATGCTAAAATAACTGCAGATTTTAAACCTGAGTTTTCTGATGTCTGAACCCTCTGTCATTCCAAGCATTCAATTAAATACCCGTGGATTACGGTGTCCTGAACCCGTGATGATGCTGCATCAGGCGATTCGTAAATCGAGGTCTGGCGATGTGGTTGAAGTGTTTGCGACAGATAATTCAACTTCTTGGGATATTCCAAAATTCTGTATGCATTTAGGCCATGAATTATTATTAAAAGAAGAAGTGTTAGATGAAGCAGGTAATAAAGAATTTCATTATTTAGTCAAGAAAGGCTAGAGGGATTTCGAGTCAGTTTCTTTCTCAAAGCC
>NZ_JAKLTP010000009.1:0-141320 GCF_022012365.1 Acinetobacter sp. SM34
CTATAAACTACAAATGATTTGTTAAGCTGAGTTGATTCTCAGTTATCTTATTTAAATGATGAAAATTATAAAAAAGAGGTGAGCGTGTTTGAGGTATTCATACAACTCTGTGGTGGGATAGGCTTATTTCTGCTGGGCATGACTTTGATGACCGATAGCTTGAAAGATATAGCGGGTGAATCACTTAGACAATGGCTAGGAAGGTTCACTGGCTCACCTCTAAAAGCAATGAGTTCAGGCATTATCTTTACCCTAATTGTTCAGTCTTCAACCGCCACAACGCTCGCGACGATTGGTTTCGTGAGTGCTGGGATTCTAACCTTTGCACAGTCGGTTGGGGTAATTATTGGTGCGAATATTGGCACGACCAGCACAGGCTGGATGGTAGCACTCTTAGGTGTAAAATTTTCAATTGGGCAGTTTGCCTTACCTATGATTGCATTAGGAGCATTATTAAAAATTTTGGCTCAGGGCCGGGCTGCCCTGACAGGGTTGGTGATTGCAGGCTTTGGTTTACTTTTCTTTGGTATTGAATTATTGCAAGTAGCGATGTCTGGTCTGTCTGATCGTATGGATCTTTCAGTATTCACCACTGAAAGCTTTTTCTCCAAGCTTTTACTGGTCATGATTGGCTTGGTTATGACAGTAATTTTGCAGTCATCAAGTGCCGCAATTACAGCGACAATTACTGCATTGGCTAGTCAGGTCATTCAGCTGGAGCAAGCACTTTTGCTGGTCATTGGAGAAAATATTGGAACTGTGGCTACTGCAGTACTAGCCGCCATCGGTGCCAATAGCAATGCACAAAGAACGGCTGCCGTGCATGTAGGCTTTAATATTATGAGTGCCATATTTGCATTTTTTGTATTGTATCCTTTGTTTCTTTGGCTGTACCCACGAAGTGGATGGCTCTCTTCTTGGGATGCGGTGGTGATTGTGGCTGCTTTTCATACTGCTTTTAGTTTATGCGGGGCAGTTTTATTAATGCCTTTTATTGATCAATTTAAGCAGTTTTTGACTAAACTGATTCCATCAGATGAAGACAGTTTGATTCAGTCTCTTGATGAATCTAGCCTTTCAGTTCCTGCGGTAGCTATAGCGAATGCAGAACATGTAATCTTTCAAATTATTTGGCAACAATATAGATGGTTTATTGAAGCGTTTAAAGATGGGAAGCTGGTTGCAGCCAATCAACTTAAGCAGCAAGATGAACTCATCAAAAAACTTAAGGAATATTTAACAAAAATATCGGTACCTGAAAACACTGAAGAGCAAAAAAATTTATTGGCATTGCTTAGAATAATGGTTTATCTAAACGTGTTACGCAGTGATTTGGAACAGTTGTTTTATAGTTTGGATATCCGGACGCAGCCTGCTCTTTATCAGGTTGCATTAGACTTCGGTGAAATTCTTGGTAATTATTGGCATGCTGCAGCGGATTTGTCGATGGATGAGAAAAATCGACTACTGCACGATGAATTGATTTTTCTCGAAAATTGGACTAAACAGCATCATGCTGAGCTTCGTGAAAAGATCAATCAGTATGCTGCCAGTCATCATTCTGGTGCAGCCAGAATCCTGGAATTACTTGCAGCACATCGCTGGTTGGATCGGCTAATTGCACATAGTCAGCGCTTTGTAAATGTTCTATGTGAAAAGGAAATCAGGACGGATAAGGTAACAGACGACTTGCGTGCTTAAGTGCTGGATGTAAGCCTTCTTTCAAGGTTGGATGATAAAAAGTTTATGCAGTGCTTCATCTACACTGACTTTGGCATTGATCATCCAAGCCAACAGATGGGCAGAGTGTTTAGCTGTAGAACTGAATATTTTTCTCTATAAAATCAAGCGTGTTTAACCATCGACATAGGTTTCAGCAGCTTTGTATTGCCAATAAGAAAGAGATTGAGCTGTACTGAAATATAACGGTTAGATCAAAGAACAAGCCCTCACTTCTGTCGAGGCTTTTTTATGCAAACTGTTGAAGTATCGCTGCCATCATCTCTCACAATTCTCATATTCCGGCCAGTCAGTGTAGTTTTTATTAAATTATGCTTTCACGTTATAGATCTGTCCAATTTTCTTTACTTAAAAGCGGGGGAATTAGATCATGATGTGAGAAAACTTGCTCTTGTCATTTTATGATCTTCGCTCTACAAACTCTGACAATCTTTCAATCAAACCTTCTTTAGTCTAATACGGAATTTTAAATTTTTTAATATATTGTTTTAAATGATAAAAATAACAGTGAACGAAAGTTCACCCCAAAAAATGTAACAAAAAGCCTTAATTTTAGTCTATTGGGGTCTGACATTTTCTGCCAAAAAATATTTGTCATACTTTGAAGGTATGGATTTATGCCTTTCAGGTTTTGGACAAAATTCCGCCTAAAACCCATTGTAAGTTGAAACTTAAGTCTCACAACTGGAGGTGAGTACAAATGACAGCGACAACAATGAATGTAAATGCTGTAGTGGACCAAGCCAAGTTTAAGTCGTTTCATTTGAAACTTGTGCTGTGGTGCCTGTTTATCGTCTTATTTGATGGTTACGATTTAGCAATTAATGGGGTGGTCTTGCCCTTACTGATGAAAGAATGGGGCATGAGTGCCGTACAGGCCGGTATGTTGGCGAGTACCGCCTTAGCTGGCATGATGTTTGGTGCAATGGGCTTTGGCATGCTGGCGGACAAAATTGGCCGCAAAAAAGTGATTTTAATTTGCGTTTCATTGTTCAGTCTGTTTACTTTTTTAGGCGGGTTTTCCTCTAATCCACTAGAATTTGGAATATTACGTTTTGTTGCAGGTCTGGGCATTGGCGGCGTATTGCCGAATTTAGTGGCTTTAACTTCCGAATATGCACCGCAACGTGTGCGCAGTACTTTAGTGACCACCATGTTCAGCGGCTATGCCATGGGCGGGATTATGGCAGCTTTGTGCGGAACATGGTTTACCGCAGACTATGGCTGGCAAATCATGTTCCAGATAGCGGTTATTCCTTTACTGTTTGTGCCATTGTTCTGGAAATTCCTGCCGGAATCTTTAATATTTCTGGTTAAAGCAAAGAAACAAGATCAGGCGCGTTATTTTTTACAAAAAGTTGAGCCGGCTGCGCAAGTATCAGCAGATACACAATTGGTTTTAGCTTCGAATGATCAAAGCGGAAGTACCTCAGTAAAAGAATTGTTCACTGAAAATCGTGCTGTAGGAACATTCCTGTTTTGGCTTGCGTTCTTTATGTGCTTATTAATGCTTTATGCATTAGGCAGCTGGTTGCCAAAACTGATGATGGCAGCGGGTTATTCTTTAGGCAGCAGCTTAATGTTTTTACTGGCATTGAATGTGGGAGCAGTGATTGGAACAATCAGTGGAGGGGTTTTAGCTGACCGTTTTGACTTTAAACGCGTTCTGATCAGTATGTTAATTGTAGGCGTACTTTCTTTAGTTGGATTAGGCTTCAATTCGCCACAGCCGGTTATTTATTTACTGGTCAGTCTGGCAGGTGCATCCTCAATTGGCAGCAGCATTCTACTGTATAGTTATGTTGCACAGTATTATCCGGTGGCAGTACGTTCAACGGGTATAGGCTGGGCATCGGCAGTGGGCCGTACCGGGGCGATTGTCGGTCCAATCGTGATTGGCATGCTTTTGGGTATGGAGCTGCCGCATAAATGGAATTTTATCGCTGTTGCCATTCCTGGAATTATTGGGGCAATTGCCATATTCTTGATTCGTACACCTAAAAAAGTTCAAGTTGAAGCACAACCAGCCGTTTTGGCCGCGGCAAAACCTCGTCGTTCTTATAGCAGCTAAGTTTTTGCAGTGAACTGATTGAATAGCAAAAGCCTCTTTCGAGAGGCTTTTTTTATTTTAGATGTGATAAATATGTAATAGTGCAGCCATAAAAAAGCCCCGACATCCTGTCGAGGCTTTTTCGTATTCGTTAAAGGTATCACTCCTGTTCTACCTCAGCGTCCAGCTGCTTTATACTTTTATTATTTTTGTTTTTTAGAAACATCCTGTTTCTGTATGAGTTCAATATAGTCTGAATTCAGTTTCAGGCCTAGCCTTCATTTTCTGCAGTCTGTGTAAGCAAAAGCGCACAGTATTGCTTTAAAAATGTGCTTCTACGCCAAGATAGGGGCCTTTAAATTTAAGTTTGGTTTCTGCATTTGAACCTTCTTCCAGCTGAATGTCCAAAATGCGATATCCGACTTTAGTACCCACGTCCACCAACACGCTATCGATGAAGTTGTATTTGAATTCTGCTTGAGCATCGGTAATTTGCTCATCATTCAGTGCAGCAAAACTGGCTTCGGCGCCCACACTTAGACCGGTAAAGGGCAGTTTTACCCCAGCCTGGGCATAAAGCATAGGGATCGTACTACTCACGTCCAAGGTGTTGGTAACGTTCTGAACAATATCTCCGCTCAGGCGTTTGGCCCCAAAGCCCACATCGGCAGAGACAATATTGTCCAGCACTTCGTAATAGAGAATGAAATCTGTATAAGTGAGATCGACCTGATGGCTGTTTACCCCGGCAAAACTTTGCTCACTGTTTGCCTGTAAATGGCTATGCTTAATTTTTGCATTGGGTAAAAATGGCACCGGATGTTCGACTGCAACCGAGAATGACAGACCGTGATCATCTTGCATTTGTGCTTGTGGAAGTGGCGATGCCGGCTGGGTTAAATCGGTGCTATAGTTCCAGTAATCAATACTGCCTTTAACCGCAATCACGTCGGCTTGAGCAGAACTGAAAGCACCCAGTCCAAGGGTTAGGCAAAGAATTTTGAATGGTTGCATGAGAATCCTGAAGTTGTGTAATCCATTATTTTTGGAAAATCTTTTTGTTACTTAAATAGCATGAGTTGAGATCCAACTCAGCGCATCATATAGTGAATGATATAAAATTGCATTGTGGTTATTTGTCAAAATTAAAGCAAATTTAATCCAAAGCAGAGGGCAAAATATTTGAAAATGCCATGACTGCATTGTCTATTTTTAAAACGTTATAAAATAACGGACAATGAGATTATTGAATAACCCTAAGTTTTTATTTTAAATTAATTTTTTCCAAAAAGTTTTTTATTGAATGGTCAGAATGGCGTATAAATTAGCCGATTAAATGAATATTCGCATTCAATATATTATAAAAAATAGATGCGTCGTAGAGAAATTACAGAAATTATTTTTAAAAGTGAGTATTGTTAAATTCATACAAAAGATGAGCTTGGATTTAAATTTTTAACCAAGATTCAATTTCAGGCTGATCTGTTTGCCATTTAGAACACGGCACCCACAAGGTGTGACCTCTAAATCAGACACAAGAATTATTTTTAAAGGTACTTTTTTTGCTCGCGATATAACCCAGATAACAAGCAGCATCTAAAGATACCTAAGGTTTAGGTGTTTTATGACAGATTCTCGTGAAAACTGGTCATCACGATCCGGCTTTATTATTGCTGCGGTCGGATCGGCTGTCGGTTTAGGTAATATTTGGCGTTTCCCCTACGTGGCCTATGAAAATGGCGGTGGCGCGTTTCTTATCCCTTATTTGATTGCTTTAATTACTGCTGGCTTACCGCTGTTATTTCTCGATTATGCAGTAGGGCATAGAAGTAATAGTTCACCGCCAAAAGCCTATCGCAAACTGTTCCGTGGCGGTGAAACCCTGGGATGGTGGCAAGTGAGTGTGTGTATCATCATTGGCCTTTACTATGCCAGCGTTTTGACCTGGGCAGGCAGTTATGTGTACTTCTCCATTGGTCAGATGTGGGGCAGTGATCCGGAAGGTTTCTTCTTTAAAACCTATTTACAAACCTCCGAAGCCGCAAGTTTTGACCCACGTTTTGTCAGCCATATTTTCTGGCCATTGGCAGGAATTTGGGCCTTAACCCTGGTGATTTTATACGGTGGGGTGAAAAAGGGCGTGGAACTTTCCAACAAGATCTTCATGCCATTACTATTTGTTTTATTTACTATTCTGGTGATTCAAGCGCTTCGTTTACCGGGTGCGGTCGATGGCTTAAATGCCTTCTTTACCCCGAACTGGGCAGCCATGATGGACTACAAGGTGTGGTTGGCAGCCTATGGTCATACCTTCTTCTCGCTTTCAGTCGGTTTCGGGATCATGGTGACTTATGCCTCTTACTTAAAGCCGAAAACCAATTTAACCGGTTCGGGTTTAATCGTGGGCTTTGCCAATGCTTCGACTGAAATTCTAGCCGGTATCGGTATTTTCTCGGCGCTGGGCTTTATGGCTTATACCGCGAACAGCAATGTTCAGGATGTGGTGAGTGGCGGTATTGGTCTGGCATTTATTGCGTTCCCTAAAATCATTTCCAGCCTGGGTGCGGGTGCAGACCTGTTCGGTATCCTGTTCTTCTCTTCACTGTTTGTCGCAGGGATTTCATCTATGGTCAGTATTTTGGAAGTTCCAATTGCTGCCATGATGGACAAGCTGAAATGGGGCCGCAAGAAAGCGGTCACCATTGTCGGTGGCGGTAGTGCTGCTGTATCGATCATTTTATTTTCCAGCGTGAATTCGATTAAACTGGTGGATATCATTGATCACTTCATTAATAACATTGGCATTATCGGTGGTGCGTTGATTTCAATTATCAGTATTGCCTGGTTCAAGCGTTCGGCACTGGCCGAGATCCGGGATCACGTGAATGCCATTTCAACTGTGCAATTGGGCAAAGGTTGGGATTTCACTTTAACCGTGATTACCTCTTTGATTTTGTTAGTTACTTTAGTAATGACCATTTATCACTTGTTATTAAAAGGCTATGGTGATTATAGTGTCAGTATGCAGTGGCTGTTTGGTTGGGGCTGCGTGATTTTCTGTGCTGTGGTGGCATTTGTTTTAGCCAAAATGAAAGATCGCTAGGAGAATAAACATGAATACTTCTGCAATCATCATGATGATAATTTCCATGCTGTTTTTGTGGGGCGGACTGGTGTTATCCATTCTGCACTTGATGAAACATCCAGAAGAGCTGGATGAGGTGCTGGAAGAAGTCAAAGATCAGCATACGCTTTAAATCCGCGAATACTTCAGTTCATACTGTTACAAATGAAAGTCATTATCATTTAAGATGATGACTTTCTTGTTTTTAAAATGGAGCATAGCAATGCACACCATTTTGCAGCAGCACCAAGTCTGGATCGTATTTGCGCTGACCTTTCTGGCAGGACGGAACACACCAATAAAAAAGGTGGCTCAAAAGCCACCTTTTTTTGCATTTCAGCTTAAGCCGTTTTTTCAATTCGGCAATAGAAGAAACCATCGCCATAACCCACTTTCGGGAATAATTGACGACCGTGAATTTGTTCAATGCCCCAATCGGCTTCAATTTTCACTTCTTTGGCATCTGGATGGGTGGCGAAGAACTCGACCATTTGCTGTTCATTTTCTGCTTTTAAAATCGAGCAGGTGATGTAAAGTAAGGTGCCACCGACTTTCAGTTGCTGCCACATGTTTTCCAAAATTTGCTTTTGTAAAACTACTGTTTTGGCAATATCGCCAGATTGACGCAGTAAACGGATATCTGGGTGACGACGCATGACACCAACAGCCGTACATGGTGCATCCAGCACGATACAATCTGCGAGTTCAGGTGCCGTATAAGTCACAGCATTGGCGGTTTTGATTTCGACATGCTTGCCGTCTAAAACCAAACGATCAAGGTTTTCAACCACGCGCTTCAGGCGTTTTTCATCTTGGTCTAGCGCGATGAGTTTCTTAGGCTGGAACTTCTCTAAAATGTGCGCCGTCTTGCCGCCCGGTGCTGCACAGGCATCAATCACAAATTTACCATCAAGGTTTGGTAGTAAAGTTGCGCAGAGTTGCGCGTGTTCATCCTGTACCGAAAAACCGCCTGCTTCAAAGCCCGGAAGGCTAGGAACATGCAAACTTTCATCCATCACAATACCGACTTCTGAAATTTCACAGCGATGTGCATCGATGCCTTCATCTTCCAAAATATCCAGATATTCGTCACGGCTGACTTGGCGTGTGTTGACACGTAAGGTCAGTGGCGCAATTTGTTTAAGCTCATAGCTGAGTTCATCAAACTGTTCGCCCCAGTCTTTTTTCAGACGTTTAGATAACCAGCTTGGTAAATTGGTGGCTTGCTCAAGTACGTCATAGAACTGCTCAGTTTCACGTGTCGCACGGCGTAAAATCGCATTGATTAAGCCACTGAGACTTCCCATACCGAGTTGTTTTGCAGCTTCTACAGTTTCAGAAATCGCAGCGTGAGCAGCTACACGTGTACACAATAATTGGTATAAACCAAGGTACAAACATGTTTCAACCACTTGGTTATCAACTGGTTTAGAAAGCAAAGGTAAAGTCAGCTGTTTCAATGCATACCATTGACGTAAACAACCCAGTACCAATTCATGGAACAAAGCACGGTCTTTGTCTGACACAATGTTCATTTGCTGCGCTAGCACAGATTGCAGCGATTGACCATTTTGGACAGCCAATAACGTCTTCACCACCTGAGCACGTAAATTAAGATCTCGGGTAGAGGCGTTGGGAGATTGCTTCATTATAAAATTTGTCCAATAGTCAGTTTTTGGGTTTGTAAAATTTGTACAGGGTTAAGCGGTTTCGCACCCGGCCATTGTAGCGAGCTTAAAATAATCACGCTGCCATTGGCACAGGCAACATGTACGCCTTTTTTATCAATGGCAAGGATTTCACCTGCTTGAGCTTGAGGGGCATCGGCTTCTGAAAGTTCTGAATGCCAAACACGCAAGTTGTTTTGTTCATCTAACTGAATGAATGCCACTGGCCACGGGTTAAACGCGCGAATATTACGGTCAATTTGCACAGCATCAATTGACCAATCAATTTTAGCTTCTGTTTTTGAAAGTTTATGTGCATATACGGTAAGAGCTTCGTCTTGCACTTCACGCGTGTCTAAATAGTGCTGCAAGCTTTGGTCAGTTTCTAGAACAGCAGCGATCGCCATTGCACCTTGTTCAGCAAGTTTGTCGTGCAAGCTTGCTGAAGTGTCGCTTGCTTCAATCGGGCAGATGGTTTTAAACATCATATCACCGGTATCTAAACCTGCGGCCATTTTCATAATGGTCACACCAGTTTCAGCATCACCTGTGGCAATGGCACGTTGAATTGGTGCCGCACCGCGCCAACGTGGCAATAAAGATCCGTGAATATTCAAGCAACCATATTTAGGTGTGTCTAACACCACTTGCGGTAGAATTAAACCATAAGCAGCCACCACCATCACGTCAGCATTTAACGCAGCCAGTTCAGCTTGAGCAGCCAAGCCTTCTTCAGTTGAAGATTTGAAATGCAGAGGCTGATATACTGCAATGTTATGTTCAAGTGCCAATTGTTTAACGGCAGAAGCCGTGAGTTTTTGTCCTCGTCCAGCTTTGCGGTCCGGTTGAGTATAGACCGCAACAATTTCATGTTCGGTTTTAAGCAGTGCAGCCAATGCAGTGGCTGCAAATTCTGGTGTACCCGCAAAGATGATTTTCACACAAAAGCTTCCAAATAAACGTGATGTCTATTATAAGGCAAAAGCATTTATTCACCTAAATTGAGTCTTAACGCATAGAGAAGACGCTTATTTTTATAAAAAAAAATTATGCAAAATTTAAAAATTATTCATGAAAGTTTTGCATTGTCTGGCCGGGGATGGCGGTATAGTAGATTTCAGTTAAAGATTTTTGTCGTCAGATCGTCGAGACACATCCATAGATATATCAAGCATTCTATAGCATGAATTAGTCATCTTTAAAAACAATGACTTGTAGTATGATATGTTTAAAATTCGGCTGATTTCATCTCTCGATCGTAAGATTTCGCCAGAGTGAATGAGCTCATTCAACTCAAGCACAACTTTGTTGGAATAACACAATGCCTGACTATCGTTCAAAAACATCGACACACGGAAGAAACATGGCGGGTGCGCGTGGCTTATGGCGCGCAACTGGAATGAAAGATGAAGACTTCGGCAAGCCAATTATTGCTGTAGTCAACTCATTCACGCAATTTGTTCCAGGTCACGTTCATTTAAAAGACCTTGGTCAACTCGTGGCTCGTCAAATTGAAGCGTCAGGTGGTGTGGCTAAAGAATTCAACACCATTGCAGTAGATGACGGCATCGCAATGGGGCATGACGGCATGCTGTATTCATTACCTTCACGTGACTTGATCGCAGACTCTGTGGAATACATGGTTAGCGCGCACTGTGCCGATGCCATGGTGTGTATTTCTAACTGTGACAAAATCACCCCGGGGATGCTCATGGCTGCGATGCGCCTGAACATTCCGGTGGTATTCGTGTCTGGTGGTCCAATGGAAGCGGGTAAAGTCAAAATCCGTGGTAACGACAAAGCCATCGACTTGATTGACGCGATGATTGTTGCGGCAGATGACAACTATACCGACGAAGAAGTAGCTGAATACGAGCGTTCTGCATGTCCAACTTGTGGTTCATGTTCAGGCATGTTCACCGCAAACTCAATGAACTGCTTAACTGAAGCTTTGGGTCTGTCATTGCCAGGTAACGGTTCAACTTTGGCAACCCATGCCAACCGTAAAAAATTATTTGAACGTGCAGGCTCGTTAATTGTTGAGTTGGCTAAACGTCATTATGAACAAGACGATTACAGCGTATTGCCACGTTCAATTGCAACCAAAGCATCCTATGAAAATGCCATGACTTTGGACATCGCCATGGGCGGTTCAACCAATACCGTACTGCACTTGTTGGCGGCTGCCAATGAAGCGGGTGTTGATTTCACTATGGATGATATCGACCGTTTGTCTCGTAAAGTGCCGGTACTGTGTAAAGTTGCTCCGGCGAAAAATGACGTGCATATGGAAGATGTGCACCGTGCCGGCGGCATTATGTCGATTCTGGGTGAGCTGGATCGTGCCGGTTTGCTGGATACCTCAGTCGGTACTGTCCACGAGGCAACCCTGAAAGATGCTTTGGATAAATGGGACATCATCCGTACTGAAAATGAAGAAGTTTACCAGTTCTTCCGTTCAGCACCGGGCGGCGTACCAACGCAAACGGCTTTCTCGCAAGACCGTTACTACTCACGTTTAGATGGCGACCGTGAAAATGGCGTGATCCGTAATGCAGAACACGCTTTCTCGAAAGACGGTGGTCTGGCTGTGCTTTACGGCAACATTGCGCTGGATGGCTGTATCGTCAAAACTGCCGGTGTAGATGACTCAATTCTGAAATTCAACGGTACTGCTCGCGTATTTGAAAGCCAGGATTCTGCGGTAGAGGCGATCCTGGGCAACGAAATTAAAGCTGGTGATGTCGTAGTGATTCGTTACGAAGGTCCACGTGGTGGCCCGGGCATGCAGGAAATGCTGTACCCAACCAGTTACCTGAAATCGAAAGGTTTGGGTAAGGAATGTGCCTTGCTGACTGACGGCCGTTTCTCTGGCGGTTCATCAGGTCTGTCGATTGGCCACGTGTCTCCTGAAGCGGCTGAGGGCGGTGCCATTGGTCTGGTTGAAGATGGCGATTTAATCGAAATCGATATTCCAAACCGTACCATCAACCTGGCTGTAGATGAAGCCACCATGGCCGCTCGCCGTGAAGCGCAAGAAGCCAAAGGCTGGCATCCAGTGGAAGAGCGTCCACGTAAAATTTCCAAAGCCCTGAAAGCCTATGCCATGCATACCACCAGTGCGGCGAAAGGTGCGGTACGTGAAATTTAATTTGTAGTTTTTACAAATTTTAGAAAGCACTCCAGATGGGGTGCTTTTTTATTGATTATTGAAAATAGCACGGTCGCATTTTACTTTGTGCTCTTGCAATAGCATTGCGTAGACGATGTTTTACTTTTGAAGGCTCAAAAGTAACAAAAAGCCTTTGTTGTGCTGATGGTATATCCCTATACCACAGCACAACAGGTGACATCCTGTCACCTGTCACGATTAATATTTTAAGTTCTTGAATATTCAATCTGATATGAGTTTATCTGGAGTATATGTTTTCTTCACGAGTGGTATTTCTATACAATGATCTTAGAATAAATTGCCAAAGACTGAAGCTGAAAATCGGTCATCGCCAAGGAAGAAACCAATGAGTAAAGACAATATCCGCGAACATTCAGCACCCGTTTATGAAGGGATTGAAAATGCACCGGCACGTTCCATGATGCGTGCCACCGGTTTTAAAGATGCCGACTTTAGCCGTCCTTTTATTGGCATTGCCTCAACCTGGGCCAATGTCACGCCGTGCAATATGCACATTGATGGCTTGGCGCGTGAAGTGGAAAAAGGCGTGAATGCCGCAAATGGTAAGGGCATTATTTTCAATACCATTACCATTTCAGACGGAATCTCGAATGGTACCGAAGGCATGAAATACTCATTGGTCTCTCGTGAAATTATTGCCGACTCCATTGAAGCGGTGGTGGGTTGTCAGGCCTATGATGGGGTAATTGCGATTGGCGGCTGTGACAAAAACATGCCGGGCTGCATTATGGGGCTGGCGCGTTTAAATCGCCCGGGGCTGTTTATTTATGGTGGAACCATTAAACCGGGTGCTGGCCATACCGACATGATTTCGGTGTTTGAAGCTGTGGGCCAGCATGCCAAAGGTGAGATCAACGAAATTCAGGTCAAGCAGATTGAAGAAGTGGCGCTACCGGGACCGGGTTCCTGTGGCGGCATGTATACCGCCAACTCGATGGCCTCTGCCATTGAAGCCTTAGGCATGAGCCTGCCGGGTTCATCAGCACAGGAAGCGGTTTCAGAAGAGAAAAAAATCGACTGTCTGCGTGCCGGTGAGGCCGTGATGAACCTGTTGCGTCTGGATATTAAACCGCGTGACATCATGACCAAGGCGGCATTTGAAAACTCCATTAAAGTGCTGATTGCACTGGGTGGATCGACCAATGGGGTGCTGCATTTATTGGCCATGGCGCATACCGCAGGTGTAGAACTGTCACTGGATGACTTTGTTCGCATAGGTAAAGATATTCCGGTGGTGGCAGATGTACGTCCATCAGGCAAATACCTGATGTCTGAACTGATCGCGATTGGCGGTATTCAGCCATTGATGAAACGCATGTTAAATGCTGGCATGCTGGATGGTTCCTGTATGACTGTCACCGGTAAAACCTTGGCTGAAAATCTGGCCGATGTCGAAGATTATCCTGAAGGTCAGCAAATTATTTTGCCCTTTGATGCCCCGATTAAAAAAGACTCTCACCTTGTAGTGTTAAAAGGCAACCTGTCACCCACCGGCGCGGTAGCAAAAATCACCGGTAAAGAAGGTCTGTATTTTGAAGGGCCGGCACGTGTGTTTGAAGGTGAAATTGGTGCCATGCGCGGCATTCTGGACGGCGAAGTGCAAGAAGGCGAAGTGGTGGTGATTCGTGGCGAAGGGCCGAAAGGCGGACCCGGCATGCCAGAAATGCTGAAACCGACCTCTGCCATTATTGGTAAAGGACTCGGTAAATCTGTGGCGTTGCTGACAGATGGCCGTTTCTCTGGTGGTAGCCATGGCTTTGTGATTGGTCACGTGACCCCGGAAGCCTATGAAGGCGGGCCAATTGGACTGGTGAAAAATGGCGATAAAATTTCCATTAATGCCGAAACCCGTGAAATGACGCTGCATATTTCCGATGAAGAACTGGCAGTGCGGAAAGCAGCCTGGGTCAAGCCTGAACCGAATTATCGCTTTGGCGCTTTGGCGAAGTTTGCCAAATTGACTACAGGTGCTGAAAAAGGGGCAGTGACCGATCTAAATTTAGATGTATAATTGATCATTACCTAACAAATTGTTATAAACCCTTGTAGCACACAAGGGTTTTTTTTCGAGGCTGATCTCATGTCACTGTTACGCCGTTGGTTTGATCCACTTCGATCGAGTTGGTTTTACCAAAAGCCGACTCGTCAGGTGGAATTATCTACGGAGCAGGGTTTAACCATCCACTTGCGTCTGGATGATGTCTATAGCTACCTGGCTGCACAGCAGTTACCTGAACTTGAAGAAATTTTGAGTGATGAGATCAAACCCTTAAAGGTGATCATTTCCAGTCGAACGGCAGAACCTCCCAATAACATGTCAGAAATGGAGTGGCAAAGTTACTGCCTGAACGATGCCAAAATTCTGTCCAAACAGCATCGTTTTAGTTTTCATGAAACCCCCGAACAGCCGCCGCTTGAGGCCATTGCTCAAGCAGAAACCATCCTTCGCAATACTCCCTTACGCGGCCAGGATTTCCTGTATTTACTCGAAGATGTGTTCCACATGCTGTGGCAAAAACAGTATGGCAAATTGCGTACCTTGCATGCCATGGCAAGCCGCCATCATCCAGCGCAAAATTTTCCGGAACGAATTTTTAACGATGATGAAGTGCTGGTCAGCTATTTTGAATTTGGGGAGCGCAAGTATCATGCAGTAGATGATCTGCTGCGTTTGACCCGCCGTTTAAAACAACAAAAATTGCTGACCGGCAATCCCATTTTCCTGATTAATCATATCGAGTGGCGTGAACATCTGATTAGCGATGCAGAAGAACTGAATGAAATTCAGGCGCTGGATCCGGAACTGGATTTATATATTGCCCTGGAAGATCCAATTTCCTGGCTATTGTTGGCCTATATTAAAGAAGAACTGGCCAATTTTTATAATATCCAACTGAATGTTTATCCATTGTCTTATCATCGACGCGATTTGTTTGATTGGGGGCTAGCGACTCGTCTTTCAAAACGTACCGAAGTGAAATTTACCCCATTTTGTCGTCCTACCCAGCAAGCGACTTATGAGATGGCGAAACTGTTCTATAGCGTGCCTGAAGAGCAGCGTGTGGAAGCCATGTACAGCATTTTGCAGGTAGTCTGGACCAAAGGCAAAGACCTGTCATTTAAGTCACATTTTGATCAAATCAAAAGTGATTTAGAGATCAATCAACTTACGACCGAAGATATTGCTGCCAAATTAAAAGAAAATGACATACTCTGTGAAATGAAGTCTCAGCCTGATTTTCCTGTGCTCGAACTGCGCATTGATGGTCAAAGTTATGTGTTTAATAGTTTGTACCGGGTCTGGATGATCGAAAGTATTTTTAGTAATGTTTTAGAAGACCAATATAAAAGTGAAAATGATGATAGCAAAGATGAAGAAAGAGAAATGTGAGTCTTTAGAACAGGCCCGTGCACAGATTGATGCAATTGATACCGCACTGATTGAGATGATTGCCACCCGTCAGTTTTATGTCGATCAGGCTACGCGTTTTAAGCGTACTGTGCAGGACGTGCAATCTCCTGAACGGGTAGAGCAGGTCATTCAGAAAGTACGTGCACAAGCGTTAGACCTGGGAACCGATCCTGATCTGGTGGAACATTTATACCGTGAAATGATTCAGCGTTTTATTCAACGTGAATTGAAAGAAATTAGACCTTAATTTTATCCTGTTAACTCATATAAAAAATAAGACACCTGAAAAGGTGTCTTATTGATGACTTATACCTATTATGCTAAACGGTAATAGGTATAGCGCACCTGATCATTCTTATAAACCGCATGACTTTTTTGGCGGAAATCAGAAACCCATTGATTACCGGCATAGGCAGCAATATGCCCATAGACATGCTTCTGGGTACGATGAATGATATAAATATCACCTTCTTTCGGATTATCGAAAGAAGGATTGATTTTTTTATAACCAATCGTCTGCAGGGTGTTGCCCCAATCTGCAGCTGCCACAGGATGGTTTAAAATTCTCGCACCAGCCGACTGTAGTGCAATTCGGATGCTTCGTGCACATTTTTTGGTACTGGTGGCTGAGGCCATATTGTGTAACTTTTGCGTGAATTTACGTACATTCAGATAGGGAATACCTTTATTTTTGGAATCTTTGGTGCCTGAACCTGCTTGATGCTTCTGGAAATTTTGGGAGATTACCGCAGTATTCTGATCTGCAGTGTTAATCATATTGCTATGATGTCCATCATAAATCATTCTTAAATCTCTACCTTATCTTCAATTGCTTTTAGAAAAAATAGACAGCATTTTCAGAACTAAAACCCGAATATTTTTTCTCTAAATAGCAAAAATGCTATGTTATTACATAGCTTATTCATGCGAAGCGCGTACTTTAAAGAGGTTCTGTTTAAAAATCCACCCGTTTTAGCCTGAAAAAAACTTAATTTTGGGCGAAAAAAGAGCTTAATTTGCCGAAATTAGGGTAAAAAATGACCATAATATAGCTCGCAAATCATGCAGTTAACCTCAGCTTAATAATGTTTTATTAATTGATGGAATCTTTATGTAAACATGCAATCAATCGATTAATTATTAATCTAAAATTAACAATTTGTCATATTTATAGGGCTGGTTTTTAACATTCCACGACCGAAAAGCCTCAATTTTTTATTGAGGCTGAGTCCCAAAAACAGTGATTTTTTAATCTACTCCATTCACCTAGCATAGCTTTTGAGTTTTTAAGGATGCTGAAGATGATTGGCTTTGTGATTGGGGTATTTGCCATTGCCGGCATGATTAAAGGTACCTTAGGACTGGGTTTACCTGCAGTTTCCATGGCTTTGCTGACGATTTTTATGAGTCCCTTTCAAGCAGCAACCCTGCTGATCGTACCGTCGATGGTCACCAATTTTTGGCAACTGTTTGCCGAAGGACAAGTGCTGAAACTGGTTCGCCGTTTTTGGCCCTTATTGCTCGGGATTATTGCCGGTTCCATCTGGAGTACTTTTCCCACGCTGGGGCAGGGGGAATTTCAGAGCGAGGCTTTACTGGGTGCAATGCTGGCATTGTATGGCCTATTTGCGAAAAATATGCCCAATCTGGCCGCGCATGAAAAATGCTTATCTCCGATTATCGGCTATCTCGGGGGAGCATTAACTGTAGCTACAGGGGTGGTGGTGATTCCGGTAGTGCCTTATTTGCAAGCGTTGCATTTAAAACGCGATGATCTGGTTCAGTCACTCGGCTTGGCCTTTACCACTTCAACCCTTTGTCTGGCCGTATTTCTACATCAAAATCCGGTGGAAAATATTCTAATGGACTATAAGATGTCGTTGATCGCCTTATTCCCTGCATTAGTGGGAATGTGGCTGGGCACTAAAATCCGCTATCGCATTCCGGAACAAAAGTTTCGCAAGATGTTCTTTTGTGGCCTGGTGATTTTTGGCGCGTATATGGTGCTGCACCAGTTTGGCCTGATCTAAAGTCATCGCTAAAATTATCTGGAAAAGAATCAGTTTTAATTCAGCTCAGTAACCGGGATTTTTGCGAAACTAAAAACTGACTGAAATGTTGATAAGACAGCGGCAGGGCATCAAAGTTTTTTGCTGCCAATAACAGCTTGCGATTGGCCCAGTCCCCCGTCAGTTCAATTTGCTGAAATGAATAAACCGAACTTAAACGGTTGGCCGCGCGTTTTGGCATAATCGCAATCCCGACACCATTGGCCACCACCTGGGCAATGGCGGCAAAATTGGGTAAACGTAACCTGTACTGAATCGCGCAGCCGAGTAATTTGGCCTGGGTTTCAATCGATTGCTGTAAGGAGTGATATTGCATCAGGCCCACGAACGGGTAATTCAGTACATCAGCCAATTGCAGGACAGATTGATGCTGCAGTTCATGATCCATGGGGCAAATCAGCACCAGAGGATCATCGAAAAATTCCAGGGTCTGTAGATTTTTTGCATTAAAAAAACTTGAAATCAAGCCAAGCTGGGCGCTGCCATTTTCCAGTGCCTGAATAATATCGTTACTTTCCGCTTCTTTTAATTCAATCTGGATATTCGGGTTTTCGAGCAGATATTGCGGCAAAAGCAGGGGCAGATATTCACTTTGTGCAGAGGAATTGCACCACAACATCATTTCACTTTGCGAACCTGTAGAGAAGGGCAGCATCTGCTGTTGCAATTGTTGAGCCTGATGCAGCAACACCTGAGCCTGTGAGGCAAAAACCTGTCCAGCAAGGGTCAGCTTGACTCCGGAAGCATGGCGGATGAATAAATGCACAGTAAACTGCTGTTCAATTTTTTTAATCCGCTCACTGGCGGCTTGCAGGGAAATCGAACAGCGTTCTGCACCTTTAGTGAGACTGCCGGTCTCTACAATATTCAAGAACAGTTGCAAATCAAAAAAGTCGAGACGCATGTGCTGAGTCTGCTCAGTGAAATTTGACTCATCATACTAAAATTTCCTCAGCATCAGAGATAAAAAAAGCAGCCTTGCGGCTGCCTGAAATTTTTAAAATATTTTAAATGGTTATTATGATTTATCGCCCCAGCTAAAAAACCAGTTCAGGATTAAAGCGGCAAAGGTCGCAGTACCAATACCACCCAGGTTAAAGTTACCAAATTGCAAAGCAAAGTCACCGGTACCTAAAATAATGGTTACCGCAGCCACCATCAGGTTTTTGTTTTTAGAAAAATCGACTTTGTTTTCAATCCAGATTTTTGCACCGGCAATGGTAATCAAACCGAATACCACAATTGAGGCACCGGTTAAGATGGCCGTCGGAATGGTATGGATAATGGCACCAAATTTGGGTGATAGTCCGAGGAAAACTGCAAAGATACCGGCAAAGACAAAAATAATGGTGGAATAGACGCGGGTTACCGCCATCACGCCAATATTTTCACCATACGTGGTCATTCCGGGACCACCGACGCCACCGGATAATGTGGTGGCAATACCATCTGCCACAAAAGCCTTACCGATGTGTGGGTCCAGGTTTTCACCAGTCATGGCACTCACCGCCTTAATATGGCCCAAGTTTTCAGCCACTAAAATCAAGGCAACAGGTGCAATAATCAAAATGGCATTGGCATCGAATACCGGTGAATGGAAGGTTGGCATACCGAACCAGGCAGCCTGTTGAATGGGAGTGAAATTAATCGGCATACCATGCCCCATGACATTGGAAACAATGTAATAGACCAAATAAGCCAGTAATAAACCGATCAATAACAGCAGACGTTGCAGCAGGCCTTTAGTAAATACCGCAATCGAGCCCATGCACATCACCGTGACCAGTGACATCCACATATTAAAGTTATTGCCAGCGACACCTTTTACCGTAACAGGTGCAAGGTTTAAACCAATGATCATCACCACGGCACCGGTTACCACAGGTGGCATGAGTTTCTCAATCCAGTTGGTGCCGGTTGCCATCACAATAAAACCAAAAATGGCATACAGAATACCGCAGGCCATAATACCGCCAGCGGCCAAGGCCAGATTGGCATTGGGTGCACCTGTACCCGAAGCGGCATAACCGGTTGCAGCAATGACCACACCAATAAAGGCAAAACTTGAACCTAAATAACTCGGTACACGACCACCGGTCATCAAGAAAAACAGAATGGTACAGATCCCTGACATTAAAATAGCCAGATTAGGATCAAAGCCCATCAAAAATGGTGCGAGTACTGTCGCACCAAACATGGCGAAAGCGTGTTGTATGCCTAAAACCACACTTTGTGCAGGCGGGAGATATTCATTGGTACCTACGGGATGTGCATCGATGCTACCTTTATAGGGACGCCATTGGGGGAACCAATTGGACATTTTTTGAGCACTCAAAAGCTAAATTGTGCACATCATACGCTTCTTTTTTAGAAGATTTAATCGCTATAATAAAATTTTATTTAAACTAATGCCCTGACTTTTCAAATATTTTTACCGAATGGTAAAAGTTTTAGCCTTTAAAAATAATGTGAAATCAATAGCTAATATTATCATTTGTACCATTGATTTATCATGAATTTTTGTTATTCCATTTATAAAAAAATATTAAAATTTTATTGTATGGTCAAAAAAAGCACACTCAAGGAGTGTGCTGGTTCTTAGAAAAATAGGCTTATCCCGTATTGCGCAGTCCCGCTGCAATACCTGCAATACTGACCATCAAGGCATGATCGACCGGGGTATGCTCGGCCTGACGTTCTGCCAAATAGCGACGGCGGCGTTTCATCAGTTCAGCCTGCAATAAATGCAGCGGCAATAAATACGGTTTACGTACCCGCATAGATTGGTCCAGCACCTCATTGCTGCTAAGCAGTTGTGATTCACCTTTTAAAGCCAACAAGGTTTTTACTGCATCTTTTAAGCGCTGACGCAGTTCATTGCCCAGGATTTTTAAATCTTCATCATCAGTTAAATGCGATTCGTAATAAAGCGCTACATGACCGTCGGCTTTAGACAGAACCATTTCCAGCATATCAATCAGGGTCTGGAAATATGGCCATTGTTGCAGCATTTCATCCAGCAAATCTTTTTGGCCTTGATCGATCACTTGGTTAATCGCAGCGCCCGTACCCAGCCAGGCCGGAAGCATCAAACGGATTTGGGTCCAGGCAAAGACCCAGGGAATGGCACGTAGGGATTCAATCCCGCCACTAACCTTACGTTTTGCAGGACGTGAACCGAGCGGCAACATTTGCAATTCAAGTTCCGGTGTCACGGTACGCAGGTATTTCACAAAATGTGGATTTTCACGCACCGTTTCACGATAGACCTGTACCGACAGGTCGGTCATGCTGTGCATTAACTGACGCCATTCATCTTTAGGCACTGGCGGAGGAAGCAATGTGGCTTCCAGAGTAGCTGCGGTATAAATTTCCAGGTTTTGCAGCGCAATGCCTTCCAAGCCAAATTTGAAGCGAATCATTTCGCCCTGTTCGGTCACGCGGATGGCACCGGAAATCGAGCCCGGCGGTTGTGAAAATAGCGCTTGCTGGGTCGGTGCACCGCCACGGCTGATTGAACCGCCGCGGCCATGGAATAAGGTGAGTTGTACGGCATGTTGTTGTGCGACCGCGGTGAGTTCTTCTTGCGCACGGTATTGCGCCCAGTTGGCCGACATAAATCCGGCATCTTTGGCCGAGTCGGAATAACCAATCATCACTTCATGTTTGCCCTGAATATGCTGTTTGTACCAATGCATATTGAACAGGGTGTTCATGGTATGGGCTGCGCCGTCGAGGTCTTTCAGGGTTTCAAATAATGGAACGACGCGCAGCGGGTGCTTAATGCCGGCTTCTTTTTGCAGCAGTAACACTGCCAAGACATCACTCGGGTATTCCGCCATCGAGATAATATAAGCACCCAAGCTTTCTTCAGGCTGTTCTGCCAGCGTACGCATGGTGGCAAACACTTCCTGCACATCCGGATGTTCAATTAGGCTCTGCTTCGGCTCATTCAAATGTTTTGGCAGTAAGGGGCGTTTGCTTTGCAATTCTTGCAACAGGAAGTTTTGGCGAGCCTGTTCGGTCCAGGTTTCAAAATTGCCCAAACCCAGATATTCAGTAATGGCAGAAATGGCCTGACGATGACGACCGGATTCCTGACGGATATCCAGTTTTAATAATTCAATGCCAAAGCAGTTGACCCGATGAATAAAATCAAGCAGTTTGCCATTGGCAATTTCAGGCAGGTTGCAGGCAATCAGTGAACGGTAGCAAAGCAATAAAGGTTGCAATAATTCATCTTTGCTTTTAATCACCAAACTGTCATCGGCATCTTGCCCTTGCAGCTTTTGTGCAAGCCAGTGACGGGTGGCCTTTAAGCGTTCGCGGGTATCGCGAAGATATTCACGGTACGGTTCAGGATGCGCATGACCGAGTGCCTGCATCAGTTCATTGCTAGAGTTCTGAATCGACAATTCCCAGCGCAGGTCTTCCATATCACGCAGATATAAATCAGCCGCTTTCCAGCGCGATAACCACAATACTTCCTGGGTAATGTTATGCGTGACATTCGGGTTGCCATCACGGTCACCACCCATCCATGAGGCAAAACGCACCGGTGCAACGGTTAAGGGTAAACGCTGGCCACAGTGATCTTCAACCATTTCATCCAGTTCGCGGATGAACTTGGGAACCGCATTCCACAGGGTTTGTTCAATGGTGGTAAAGCCCCATTTGGCTTCATCGACTGGCGTAGGGCGGTGCTGACGAATTTCATCGGTCTGCCAGGCAGAACAAATCAGTTGTTTGAGTTCTTCTAGTACAGCTTTGCGTTCACGTGGAGTCAGCTTTTGTTGATCGGCCTTAAACAGGCAATCATTAATGTCATCATATTTTTGAATTAAAGTTCGGCGGCTGACTTCTGTCGGATGCGCCGTGAGTACCAATTCAATTTTTAGTTCGCAAATCTGCTTGAATAAAGTATCTGCGGAAATTTCATGATCTTTGAATTTCTTGAACAGGTGATCGAGCGGATTGGGAGATGGTGCATTTTCATCAAATTCACTCTTACGGCGACTTCGAACCACATTGTATTGTTCGGCAATATTGGCAAAATTCAGAAAGTGGGTGAATGCACGGGTAAGTGGAAGAATCTCATCATCTTCCAGACTCAGGAATAGTTGTTCAAGCTGCTTTTCGGCTTCTACCTGCCCATCACGTGCGCCTTTGGACAGGGCACGAATCTGCTCCACCTGATTAAACAAATCTTGTCCCGCATGTTCCTTGAGGGTTTCTCCCAGTAAGTTCCCAAGTAAGCGTACATCCTCACGCAGTGGAGCATCAATTTGTTGAATCATTTTTTTTCATTCTCCTAGGCTACTCCTTTGAATATACCCCGATTCAATGACATTCCAAGTAGGGGGCAGACAAAAGTCGGTATCTTTTGTTGCTAAAACTCGCAATTGAGTTGCCGTTGGTGCAGTCAGGAAAATGGAATTACAGATTTTAAGGTTTTTTCTGATATTTCAGCATAAAGATCTCAATACTGTTCAAGATAATCTGCTGTTTCTCTTCAGCAGTTGGAACTTCCCGCACCCCAAGCAGCACTTCATGATGGCGCAGGCCCAACAGTAAAGAAAGGATCAGTAAGGTCAGGTTTTTTAAAGCTTCTGGCTGAATAAAGCCCAATTCGATAGCCTGCTGAAAAAAGTTTTCCCACAGTGCATTCATACGCAGATGGCAGGCATTATAAAATGTCTGTGCCAGTGGATTGTGTTCCGCCGCCAGTTCCACCAATAAGCGTTCCAGTTTGATGGCTTCTGGCAAATTGGTGATATTGAGGGCCAGTTCACAGGCATGCACAAATTCTTGATAAAAATTACTGTTGGCTTGCAGGTTTAAGGGGCGAGCACTGAGTAATTCTTCGCATGTTGCAACAATGGCACAGACAAATAAATTGGCTTTGTCCTGAAAGTGATTGTAGACCGTCAGTTTGGTGACACCCGCTTCCTGGGCAATCTGGTTCATGCTGGAACCATGGTAGCCACACCTTAAAAATAAGCTTTTTGCTGCAGTTAAAATGCGCTGACGTTTTTCTAAGTCTTTGGGGCGACCCACATTTATTTGCACAATTTTTTCCAAAAAAATGAAAAAGGTCATTGATTTGACCCTCGATTCCCAATTAATGTACCGGTAAGTATATTAATTAAAAAACGATCAGTTTAAGATAATGCTTATTTTGCCCTAAAAAACATTTTGAGATAAGAGCCAACCTCATGAGCACAGTAAAGATTGCAGTAAAAACCGCCCTGTTCAGCATGATGATTATTTGCACTGTGACTTTATTGGGCTGCAGCACGGAGGCAACCGAAACAGAACAGGTTCCGTTTGTGATGGTGACTCAGCCGAACAGTACCCATAACGAGCAGAAAAGCTATGCTGGAGATGTGCAGGCACGCCAGCAAACGGCTTTGGCCTTCCGGGTGGGCGGACAGATTATCGAACGTTATGTCGATGTGGGCGATCAGGTCAAGGTCGGTCAGGTACTGGCAAAACTGGATGTGAAAGATGCCCAGCTCCAGCTCAATGCAGCAAAAGCACAACTGGAAAGTGCCCAATCGGCCGCAAAAATTGCTGCAGATGAACGGCAGCGCTTTAAGCAACTGCTGCCGATGAATGCCGTAAGCCGTTCGCAATATGATGCGGTGGATAACCAGTATAAAGCGGCGATGTCAGCTTTAAAGCAGGCACAATCCAATTATCAGGTTACGAGTAACCAAACTGGTTATAACCAGCTGATTGCCAATAAAAACGGGGTGATTACCGCACGTAATATTGAAGTGGGGCAGGTGGTCGCTGCGGGGCAAGCCGCGTACCAAATGGCGATTGCCGGCGATCGTGAAGTAGTAATAGGCGTGCCGGAACAGGCCATTTCAGAAATTAAAGTCGGTCAAACGGCGTGGGTAACCTTATGGTCCAAGCCTGAAGACAAATTTTCCGCTTATGTGCGGGAAATCTCTCCGGCAGCCGATCAGTCCCGTACCTTTAGTGTCAAGGTGGCCTTGCGTGAAGGAAACGCTGCCATTCAGCTGGGCCAGAGTGCACGGGTGTTTTTTAACCACACCCAAAACAATGTACTCAGCGTGCCTTTGTCCAGTGTCTCGGCCAATGACCAGCAGGCTTATGTCTGGGTGGTGAAACCTGATCAGACCATTCATAAGGTGGCGGTAACATTGGGGGCCTATGGCCGTGACAGCGTGCCGGTATTGTCTGGCCTGAATCCGCAAGATTATGTGGTGATTGGCGGCGTGCACTTATTGCGTGAAAAACAAAAAATCCAGCCGATTGACCGTGAAAATCGTGCTGTGAAAATTTCGGCAGGAGCTGCATCATGAATTTAGGCATGAACTTTAACCTGTCGGAATGGGCACTGAAAAATAAAGGTCTGATCCTTTATTTCATGCTGCTGCTGGGTATAGTCGGTATCGTTTCCTATTCCAAACTGGCGCAAAGTGAAGACCCGCCGTTTACCTTTAAGGTGATGGTGATTCAGACCTATTGGCCGGGAGCAACCGCACAGGAAGTGTCCTTGCAGGTGACGGATCGTATTGAAAAGGAACTGATGAGTACCGGCAATTACGAACGCATTATGGCCTATTCGCGTCCCGGTGAGTCACTGGTGACTTTTGTCGCCAAAGATTCATTACGCTCCAGTCAAATTCCCGATGTCTGGTATCAGGTGCGTAAAAAAATCGGTGACATCCAGCATCAACTGCCGAGTGGCGTACAAGGGCCTTTCTTTAATGATGAATTTGGCGATACCTTCGGAAATATCTATGTCTTGACCGGCAAAGATTATGACTATGCCATATTGAAGGAATATGCCGACCGTTTGCAGTTGCAGTTGCAGCGTGTCAAGGATGTTGCAAAAGTCAATCTGGTGGGCCTGCAAGACCAGAAAATCTGGATTGAACTGTCCAATACCAAAGCGGCACAACTCGGCATCCCGGTCACCGCGATTCAGCAAGCGCTACAACAGCAAAACACCATGGCCAGTACTGGTTTCTTTGAAACAGGGACCGACCGCATTCAAATGCGGGTGAGTGGCCAGTTGCAAAATGTCGATGAACTCAAGCACATGCCGCTTTTGGTGGCAGGCAAAACCATTCAACTGGGTGATGTTGCCGAGATCTATCGCGGCTTTAGCGAACCGGCCCAGCCACGTATGCGTTTTATGGGCGAAAATGGTATTGGCATTGCAGTTTCCATGCGTAAAGGCGGCGATATTCTGGCTCTAGGTAAAAACCTGGAAACTGAATTTGCCCATTTACAAAAATCTTTGCCTTTGGGCATGCAGCTGAAAAAAGTTTCCGATCAACCGGTTGCAGTAAAACGTAGTGTGAATGAATTCATGAAAGTGCTGACAGAAGCGGTGATTATCGTGTTGCTGGTCAGCTTCTTTTCTCTGGGTTTTCGTACCGGTCTGGTGGTGGCATTTTCCATTCCACTGGTGCTGGCCATGACCTTTGCCGGCATGAATATATTTGATGTCGGACTGCATAAAATTTCACTCGGCGCTTTAATTCTGGCGCTGGGTTTATTGGTGGATGACGCCATTATTGCGATTGAAATGATGGCCGTGAAAATGGAGCAGGGCTATAGCCGGCTGGAAGCCGCCGGTTTTGCCTGGAAAACCACGGCTTTTCCAATGCTGACTGGCACCTTGATTACCGCAGCCGGTTTTTTACCGATTGCCACTGCAGCATCCAGTACCGGTGAATATACCCGTTCCATTTTCCAGGTGGTGACCATTGCCTTGGTAGTGTCATGGTTTGCGGCAGTGCTTTTTGTCCCATATTTGGGCGATAAATTGCTGCCAGATTTTAATCAAGACCTGCTGCAAAAAGCGCCGTGGTATCAGCGCTTATGGGCACGCTTACGCAAGCAGCCAGAACCGCCAGCTGTGCTGCATCATGCCGGTGAACATCATGATCCTTATCAAACCCGGTTTTATCAAAAGTTTAGATCCTGGGTAAATAAGTGCCTGACCTATCGTAAAACCGTGATTGCCACCACGGTCGGTATTTTTGTGCTGTCGGTGCTGATGTTTAAACTGGTGCCGCAGCAGTTCTTCCCGCCCTCCAACCGCGCCGAAATTCTGGTCGATTTAAAACTGGAAGAAGGCGCATCGCTCACGGCCACAGAAAATGCGGTGAAAAAAGTGGAAAAATTCCTGTCGACCAAACAGGGCATCGACAACTATGTGGCCTATGTCGGCACAGGTTCCACCCGCTTTTATTTGCCGCTGGATCAGCAATTGCCACAAGCCAGTTTTGCTCAGTTTGTGGTCTTGGCTTCCTCCCTGGATGACCGCGATGAAATCCGCAAATCCCTGGATCAGGAAATCCGCAAACTGCTGCCGGATGTGCGTACCCGGGTCTCACTATTGGAAAATGGCCCGCCAGTCGGTTATCCATTGCAGTACCGCGTTTCCGGTGAAGACCTGAATCTGGTGCGTCAGTGGGCGCATAAAGTGTCGGCGGTCATTGCAGATAATCCGAATACCACCAATGTTCATTTGGACTGGGGCGAGCCAAGTAAGGTCATTCAGCTGAATATTGATCAGGACCGTGCCCGTCAAATGGGCGTGTCGAGCTTAGATTTATCACAATTCCTGAACAGTTCCATCAGCGGTGCCGTGATTAACCAGTATCGTGAAAAACGTGAACTGATTGACATCAGTTTACGTGGTGATCAGAACGAACGGATCAGTGTGGAATCACTGTCCAGTCTGGCCGTACCCACTGCCAATGGGGGCTCGGTGCCATTGGCGCAAATTGCCAAAATTGAATATAAATTTGAAGATGGCCTGATTTGGCATCGTAACCGTTTGCCGACCATTACCGTACGTGCCGATATTCGCACCAACTTGCAGCCGGCTACCGTAGTGAATGAACTGGCCGATCAAATGGATCAGCTGCGTGCCGAACTGCCAAGCGGTTATCTGATTGAAGTGGGCGGTACAGTAGAAGAGTCAGCACGTGGACAAAACTCGGTCAATGCCGGTATGCCGTTCTTCCTAGCGGTGGTGATGACCTTGTTAATGATTCAGCTCAAGAGTATGTCACGCGCATTTATTGTGTTTTTAACTGCACCTTTAGGGCTGATTGGGGTAGTGCTGTTTCTATTATTGCTGAATAAACCCTTTGGTTTTGTGGCGATGCTGGGAACCATTGCACTATCGGGCATGATCATGCGCAATTCTTTAATCCTGATTGACCAGATTGAACAGGATATTCAGGCTGGACATGATCCCTGGAATGCCATTATTGATGCAACCGTGCGTCGTTGCCGTCCGATTGTCTTGACAGCGCTGGCCGCAGTACTGGCGATGATTCCTTTATCACGCAGTATTTTCTTTGGTCCAATGGCCGTTGCCATTATGGGCGGCTTGATTGTGGCGACCCTGCTCACCTTGTTCTTTTTACCTGCATTGTATGCACAATGGTTTAAAGTGCAAAAAAATAGCCAAACGGAGTAATTTTTTGACAATAATCAGGTGCGAAATGTTGAAAATTTCAATATAGTAGCACCTAATATTTGTATACATTTTTATCAAGCAATTTACTGCATATTAAAACTCTAAACATGCGGTAAATGGGGTTGAAACGCACATGAAGCAAGACAACTTAAGCCGACTTCGCCGTTCCGTTGCGATTTCCTATGTCTTGATGTTTTTCGCGTTATTTACTGTGATTAGTGGCATATTTGCTTATTGGTTTGCGCGAAAAGTCACACAGGTGGATGAAGTGGAGGTCTGGCTTGAAGCCCAAGCCCTCTGGATTATGCGTAATATTGTGATTTATATGATTCTGGTGTGTTTTGCAGCACTCTGGTTTATTCCGCTGATTTTCTTTTATTGGGATAGTGCAGTTTGGGTAAAAGGTTGTACTGTTGCAGGCGTGGTTTTCGCCATGATTGCCTTTTTATTCCTGTTGAATGCCTGGCTGAAAGGGATTTCCCGATTCTTCAAAAATAAAGCCGTTTTCTAAGCTGGATAAATTTTTTTCCCCTCGTCCCCTTGTAAAATTTGTTTCCATCCCCAATTTCACTCCACAGTTAAGTATTAAATAAAATTCCGTGAGGAGCATCGCCAGACATGGCTAAACGTGATTATTATGAGGTTTTGGGCGTCGCTAAAACCGCTAGTGATGATGAAATTAAAAAAGCCTACCGTAAGTTGGCGATGAAATATCATCCAGACCGTAACCCGGACAACCCTGAAGCTGAAGAAAAATTTAAAGAAGCTGCTGAAGCTTATGAAATTTTATCCGACAGCGAAAAACGCAGCATGTATGACCGTATGGGGCATAACGCCTTTGAAGGCGGCATGGGCGGTGGTGGCTTCGGTGGCGGTTTCAGCGCAGAAGACATCTTTAGCCAGTTTGGCGACATCTTTGGTGGTGCGTTTGGTGGCGGCGGTAGCCGTGGTCAGCAACGTGCACGTCGCGGATCAGACCTGCGCTACGTTATTGAATTAACGCTTGAAGAAGCGGTTAAGGGTGTGAAAAAAACCATTACCTTTACTGCACCGGCACCTTGTGAGGCCTGTGATGGTAAAGGTTCTAAAAACCCGAACGATGTTGAAACCTGTAAAACCTGTCATGGCGCAGGTCAAGTGCGCATGCAACAAGGTTTCTTCTCTGTTCAGCAGACTTGTAGCACTTGTCGCGGTCAAGGCAAAATCATCAAGAACCCATGTAACACCTGTCATGGTTCAGGCGTAAAAGACCGTCAGCAAACCCTTGAAGTGACCATTCCCGCAGGAGTGGACAATGGCGACCGTGTACGTTTAAGCGGTAAGGGTGAAGCGATTCGTGATGGTCAATCCGGTGATTTGTACGTAGAAGTGGTGGTGCGTGAGCATGAAATCTTCCAGCGTGATGGTGCAGACCTGTATATGGATGTGCCAGTCAGCATTGCTGATGCTGCCTTGGGTAAAGAAATTCAGATTCCAACGTTGGATGGCCGTGTCAGCCTGAAAATTCCTGAGGGAACTCAAACTGGCAAAATGTTCCGTCTACGTGGTAAAGGGGTTAAACCGGTACGTACTAGCATGCAGGGTGACTTGCTTTGCCGCGTAGTGGTAGAAACACCAGTGAACTTGACTGCTCGTCAACGTGAGTTATTAAAAGAATTGCAAGAAACGATGGATGGTGATGACAATAAATCATCTCCAAAGAAAAAATCGTTCTTTGGTCTGTTTGATTGATTTCAGATATAGTTTGAAAAAAGGGGGAATCTTGAATATTCCCCCTTTTTTATAGCTATTTAAGCGATTATTCGATGATCGGTTTGTCAATAGCCTCGACATCTATCAGTTGCGATACTGTTTCCGAATGGGGAGTTGGCTCAGTTGTTACCGGTTTTTTTTCTGAGCCGTGATCTTGCATAGTCGGATGTGTGCTGACGTTAATTTTAACTTTCGACAAGCTTTCTAAAGTATCCCCTGCTTGGACTGTAGGTTCTGCCCATGCTGTGGTAACCAGTGTTGCCACAAAAACGGTTAACGCGATTTTTTTCGAATTCATGCTGATCTCCTTATAATTCATCTTTTGATCGTTCGTGTTGCGTAGTTTGCGCAGTGATGTTTACAGGGAGATGAAAATCAGCAGCAAAATCATTTATTTTTAACGCTGAACTTTCAAGACATGAACCAGTTGAGGCTGAGCTGTTACATTGTGCCTGGGCATAAGTATTAGTAAGGACCAGTTTCTCTTTTTTTTTCAATAAAATATTTCAGACTGAAACTTAGTGTTATTACAGAGTTTTGATATAGTAAGAACAATTTAGAATCAACATTGGGAATATGTTATGTCAGCAGCTCCACGCATTGGTGTATTGGGTGCAGGCGGCCGTATGGGACGCATCCTTATTCAGGCAGTGAAAGAAGCAGGTTATCAACTTGCAGCAGCAGTTGAACGCCCTGAAAGCAGCCTGATTGGTGCAGATGCCGGTGAGATGGCAGGTATTGGTGCTGTTGGTGTAAAAGTGGTGGGTAGTCTGCAAGACGTTTTGCAAGACTGTGACGTGGTGATTGATTTTACTGCACCAGTTGCAACTGCCCAGCATTTAAAATTATGCCGTGAAGCAGGCGTGGCAATTGTGATTGGTACTACCGGTATGAATGACGAACAAAAAGCCTTCCTGGATGACAGCGCAACTCAAACTCCTGTGGTCTATGCAGCAAACTATTCGGTTGGCGTGAACGTTTCTATTAAACTGTTGGAACTTGCTTCCAAAGTGTTTGGTGATACTGTTGATATTGAAGTGATTGAAGCGCATCATCGTCATAAAGTCGATGCACCGTCAGGTACAGCATTAATGATGGGTGAAGCCATTGCCGGTGCTTTAGGTCGTGACCTGAAAAAAGATGCGGTTTATCATCGTGAAGGGCATACGGGTCCACGCGAACGTCAAAGTATTGGTTTCCAGACTATTCGTGGTGGTGATATTGTCGGTGAGCATACCGTAATGTTTATTGGCGAAGGTGAACGTGTTGAAATCACGCATAAAGCAACCAACCGTATGAACTTTGCTGCAGGTGCAGTACGTGCCGCAGCTTGGGTGGTGGGCCGCGAAGCGGGTAAATATGACATGAAAGATGTACTGGGTTTTAACGATATTAAGGTATAAAAAATCGTTAAAATCATTTATAACAATACACAGCAAAATTAAAATAAGAAGCACAATGGAATGAAAAAAGTGATATTCATGGCTTGTGCAGTAGCAATGCTTGCTACTGCACAGGCTAAACCTGTAGATAATGCCAAGCTCAGTATTAACAAGAATAATATTAAGGTTTGGACCTATCAAAACAGTCAAAACCCGGTATTTTTATATAAAGCTGAAACCACCTACGATACGCCTGTTGAAAAAGCTGTTGGTCTGATTCTAGATGTCGACCATGCGGTGAAATGGGTGCCGTATATGGGCAGTATCAAAGTCCTTTCACGCGACGATAAAAAAGGTGAGTTTTTATTGTATATGGTGCTGGATTTTCCTTTTCCGCTGAAAGATCGCGATTTAGTGGTACAAGGTAAAATGATGAAAGATGCACAAGGCATCATCAGCATTAAAAATAAGGCAGTCGATAAAGGCTATCCGAAAAATCCAGATTATATTCGTTTAACCCATTATGAAGGCGATTGGACTTTTCAGAAGTTAGCCAATAATAAGGTTAAAGTTTCAACGTATGGTTATGCCAATCCGGAAGGCTCTATTCCTTTAACCTTTGTGAATATGTTTGTACAGCAGCAGCCGTATCAGATGCTGCAGAAGATGAAGGCAGAACTCGTCAAGTCCTCGAGTATTCCGCTGTTGCCTGAAGCTTTACGTTAATCAGGAAAAATAAAAAGTCCGCATGATGCGGACTTTTTCTTCGCTGTATTTTATCAGCAGGACTGATAATCTACTGCTTTGTGAGCTACGAGTTTGATTTGAATCAGTACCGTAAAGCACCTAGACTGAGTCCGGCACCAGAAAATGAAACCGCAGTGTAGCTCAGTCCCATATTCAGTACGGTTGCACCTAAGGCATTACCGAGATTAAAGGCACCAATGTTGACTGAAGATGCCAGCCTTGGTGCATCGTGTGCAACTGACATTACCCGTATTTGTAGGGGAGAAACCACAGCAAAGGCAGCAGCACCCCAAATGACTAAAGCTAATCCTGCACCGATAGCCGTCGTCGCTAAAACAGAAAAGAGCATCATCAGCATTAACAGTATTAAAAAGCCAATCAGGGTTTTATCTAAAGACAGGTCGACAAACTTACCGCCCAAATGATTGCCGATGGAACAACCATAATAGACTCAGTATTTAAGTTTTAAGATGATCGCAATTTTGAACAATTTATTGTTGCTAAAAAATAGGTGAATTTGCAAAATATTATTGATTAAAAATCAATAAATGAGCGGAATATGAAATCGACCATCGATGAATTACAGGCCTTTGTGACCATTGTAGATAGCGGCTCGATTGTCATGGCAGCCGAGCGCTTAGCACAGACTACCTCAGGAGTCAGTCGTGCTTTGCAGCGTCTTGAAAATAAGCTGAATGTGACCTTGTTGGAACGGACTACCCGTAAGCTTAAATTGACCCAGGAAGGGCAGTTATTTCTAGAAAAAGCCCGTAAAATTCTCAATGATCTGGCTGCAGCCGAAGATGCATTGCTGCAATCGGATAGTGATACTTCCGGTCTGATTCGGGTGGACTCCGCCACACCCTTTATTTTGCATGTAATTGTGCCGCTGATTCAGGAGTTTATTCAGCATTATCCGAATATTGAAATTGAACTGAATACTCATGATCAGATCATTGATTTACTGGAACATACAACCGATGTCGCAATCCGTTTTGGTGAATTGCAGGATTCAAGTCTGCGCGCCAAATTATTGTGCAGAAGCCGACTCTATATTGTGGCCAGTCCGATCTATTTAGAACAGAAGGGAATACCGCAATCCGCTGCAGATTTATCGCAGCATACCTTACTGGGTTTTAGTCAACCGACACATTTAAATAGCTGGCCAATTCAGTTGCATGGTGAAGATTTTAGCGTACATCCTAAAATCAAGGCATCCAGTGGTGAAACAGTTCGCCAGCTGACTTTAGAAGGAATCGGAATCAGCTGTTTATCACGTTTTTTGGTGGAAGAAGATTTACAGACCGGCCGCCTGAACGCCTTATTTGAAGATCAAATTCATCTACGTGAGCAAAAAATCCATGCGGTTTATTATCGGCAAGAGCACCTGCCGAAACGGGTGCATCTATTCATCGAGTTTCTTGCGCGGAAGCTTGCAGGATATTTATAAGCGATTTAAATGTGAAGTATCTATGGAAATCTACCCAACTGTATCGGTTGGGTAGACTAAAATTTAGCAAGATGAAAGAAAAATTAGAAATTAGCTTTTAACACAATACGATAACGGGCTTTACCGGAATGTAGGTGTTCAATTGCTTGATTGAGTTGCGACATCGGAAAAACTTCAATTTGCGGTGCAATATTTTTACGTGCAGCAAATTTCAATAACTGACGCAGTGCAGCAGGAGAACCTGTCGGTGAACCAGTTACTGATTTAGCACCCCCAATTAGCGAACCAGCTGAGATCTGCATCGGTTCAAGCACCAGACCCAGCATATGTACCGTCCCGTTTGGAGCTAGAGTGCTTAAATAGGCCGACCAGTCCAGAGTGACATTAACGGTACTCAGCAATAAATCAAACTTACCACGGTGTGATTTAATGTCCTGAAGGTCGCGGCTATTCACCACATGATCTGCACCCATGGCTTTCAGTTCTTCAGTCTTGTCCAAATTTGAAGTAAAGGCGGTAATTTCACAGCCCCAGGCTTTCAGCAGTTTGATCGCCATATGACCTAAGCCGCCAATCCCGATCACACCCACATGATGTATGGCTTGAATTTGATGTTTTATAATCGGATCAAAAACCGTAATCCCGCCGCACAGTAAAGGGCCTGCACTTTCGGGATCCAGATCTTCGGGTAGAGGAATCACCCATTGCCAGCCGGCACGGACTTTGTCGGCAAATCCACCGGCATGTCCAACAATCGTAGCGACCTGTCCACCAGTACACATGACTTGCTGACCTGAAATACAGGGATCACAATGTTGGCAGCTTTCTGCAGTCCAGCCAATACCTACGCGCTGACCTACTTTTAGGCCTTTGGCTTCTGAACCCAGCTGGGTAATGGTGCCAATAATTTCATGTCCTGCCACCACAGGATAAACCGAAGATTTCCAGTCATTGTTGATTACGGAAATATCGGAATGACATAGACCACAATATTCGACTTTAACTTCCACTTGATGCGGCTGCAGTTCTCCGGCATCAAATTGGTAGGGCTCTAGTGCTGCACCGGCCTGCATGGCTGCATAGGCATGGATAATATTATTACTCATGGCAAAATCCTTTCATGATCATTTTAATGATGAACTTGTTTTAAACGCGCAGTGATTTTCATGGTCATTGACCATACCCACAGCCTGCATAAAGGCATAACAAGTGGTGGGTCCAACAAATTTAAAGCCTTTCTTTTTTAAGGCTTTGGATAGTGCAAGGCTAATATCGGTTTGGGCCGGTGCCTGACGATAATCAGGAACATCATTGACTACAGCCTGCTGATTGACGAAACTCCATAACCAGTCGCTGACATTGCTGTGTTGTTGTTTTAATTGTTGTATTAAATGTTGCCAGGCAATGGCATTGTCTCGAATCGCTTTGAGCTTGCCGATATGCCGGATCAAGCCGGCATCCTGCAGTTTGTCTTCAAGTTCTGCATCACTGAACTGGGCAATCTCGGCAATGGGATATTGAAAGAAATGCTGCCGATAGCTATCGCGTTTTCTCAGCACGGTAATCCAGGATAAACCTGCTTGCTGGCCTTCCAGACACAGCATTTCAAATAAATGCGCTTCATCATGACTGGCTTGGCCCCACTCATGATCATGGTAGGCCATATAGGCAGGATCATTTGAGCACCAGCCACAGCGTTGAATCGACATTGTGATGCTCCTCAGCTACTTATAGAGTAAATTCGGTCCATTGATCTTGCTGATTATCCCAGTAATACAGTTCGGCTTGCGGTAAATCGGTGAATTGTATCCACATGTCCTTACCGGTTTTTTCGGCAAAACCGGTACTGATCAAAAGCGCTTCTTCGGTAATTTCCATCACCCAGCCCTGGTAGGTTTGTCCCGCCAAAACAAATTTTTGCTGGTTGCCTGATTCAGCAAATTCGACCAAACGGTTGATCAACGCTTCTGACATGAATAGTTCCTAAAAATTAACGTAAATACGGATAGGGATTGACCACACCACGACCTTTACCCTCAAGATAAATGCCGTAATGCAAATGCGGGGCAGTATGGCGTGCATTGCCGGTATTGCCGACATAGCCGATGAGATCGCCCTTTTTCACATAATCACCAACATTTAAATTGCGCTTATGATCATCAAGATGCGCATAATAATGCCAGCTTCCACCCGGTCCCAAAATCCAAACCACTTTACCACCCAAATTGTTATTGCGTAAGTCGGCAATGAGGCCTTCTGTGGCACTAAACACTTTTGTTCCACGTGGAGCCATAATGTCAATGCCTTCATGGGTGCGGCCACTACTTCGGGAAGCGCCCCAGGTATCTTTTAACTGTTTGGCCTTGATATTTTGTACAGGAATAGGCAAGGATGATTTCAGTTGCATACTCTTCAGCTTTTGCACCTGAGCTGGAGGAAGTGGGGTAGTGGAAGGCTTTTTCGGCGTCGAGGTACATGCTGCAATCCATAAAATGCTCAAACCCAAAAATAAGGTCGAAATAAAACGTAGCACGCGGCATCCTTTTTTCATGCTTATTACTATGAAAATTCTTTTAAAGTCTTATGCCTGACTATGTCATAAATTTACAGCAGAGATCAATTTTTTCATTGCAGTGGGCAGGCCCATGGCTGTTGCCTTTTGTGGCGTTAACCATGTGCCATTCAGCTCGATTGCAAGATATTCTTGCTGATCAGCATCCAGCTCAAAACACAGGGCTTCCAGTTGCCAGGTAAAATGGGTAAAGCTATGGCTGATTGCAGCGCGATGCAGTAGTTTTTTTAAGCCTAAAGATTGGCACAGCTGCTCAAATTCGGCAGCATCTTCAATAATGGGCAGGCACCATAAGCCGCCCCATAGTCCACTATTGGGGCGTTGTTGCCATAACCATTGACCATGCGACTGAATCAGCAAAACTTGTGCTGATTTTACCGGAACAGGTTTTTTGGCCTTTTTAAATGGCAGTTCGGTTTCTAGCCCCTGCTGATGTGCTTTGCAGTGCTGTTGCATCGGGCAATATAAACACAACGGTTTTTTCGGCGTACAGATAGTCGCACCCAGATCCATAATCGCCTGGGTATAGTCATGATTACGCTCAACCGGGCAAAGCTGTTCTGCCAGCTGCCACATGGCACGTTCATGCACAGGCTTGGACAGATCATCCTCAATGGCAAAGAAACGCGCCAATACTCGTTTGACATTGCCATCCATAATCACGCCGTACTGACGCAAACCCAGTGACATCAATGCCCCTGCAGTGGATGGGCCAATACCGGGAAGTTCCATCCATTCCTCACGTGTTGAGGGAAAATGACCTTGACGAGCCACTATTCCCGCAGCTTTATGCAAATTACGAGCGCGGGCATAATACCCCAGACCGGCCCAATACGGTGCCACATCATCCCAACTGGCCTGTCCTAAATCTTCAACTGTGGGAAAGCGCTCAATAAAACGCTCAAAATATTGCAGCACGGTCTTAACTTGGGTTTGCTGTAACATGATTTCAGAGACCCAGACCTTATAAGGATCGTCTACCACTTGCCAGGGCAAATCATGACGACCATGAATATCAAACCAGGAAAGCAGGGCATCGGCAAAAGAAAACTGTGACATGTGAACCGTAGATTGGGAATAGATGAATAGTATAACGAAAATTGTCTGGGACTGCGGTGGTGCTAGAAGCAAAAAAATGATGCCGAAGCATCATTTTTTGATTGATAAAGCCCAATCCATTTTTATTCGCTAAGCATGCCCCAACGCTCATCCAGTTTCAGGGTTTGGCCTTCATAGCGTGGAATAATATGGATGTGCAGATGTTCATCCGCCTGACCAAACACCGCACCATCATTAAAGCCAATATGGAAACCTGAAGGATGGTAACGTAACTTTAATTCATTACGGGCAAGCTCAAGCAGGGACATCAAACTTTTACGTTCTTTATCTGTAATATCAAAAAAAGAGCTGATATGGCGCAGAGGAACAATAACCGAGTGACCTTTAGATAAAGCATTTGGCTCGGGTAAAATTACACCGAAATCATTTTTATCAATGATGTCATATTCATCAAAGTTACAATATGGGCAATTATTTTCAGTCATTGTTCTATCCTCTCTTAAATGATCCATGTCACTGGATGGGTAAAAATAGCAGAGCCATTTTCACCTTCATCGTTATTCACCAAGTTGCTTTTTAAATAATTGGTACATGGCAGATAAACCTTGCTGTTCAGCTGCCGCGTTATAACCCAGGTCAACTCCATTGGCTTTGGCACGCTCGTCTGCAAGCGGGTTGCTAAAGCCATGTTTAGCACCTTCAAAGATAATGACTTTATGCTCAACTTGAGCAGCATGCATTTCGTCTTTAAAGCGCGCTACATCTTCCAGACTGACCATGCTGTCCAGTTCTCCGTGAAGAACTAAAATTTCTGCCTTCACCTGTCCGGGTTGTGCCGGGGCTTTCGGGGTCAAGTTGCCATGAAAGGTCGCTACAGCCTGTAGATTTGCTCCGGAACGTGCCAGATCAAGTACCACCTTACCACCATAACAAAAGCCTACAGCTGCGAGTTTATCTGCATTTACTTCTTCTTGCGCAGCTAATGTGGCTAAACCTGAGGACGCACGAGTCACAATTGTTTCAGGATCTTCAAAGGTTTGCATCATCCATTCACTGGCCTGAGGCACAGCCGTGGTGACTTTTTTATCTCCGTACATATCAATGGCAAGAGCCGCATAGCCGTGTTCGGCCAGCTCGTGCACACGTTGTTCGGTGTAATCATTTCGTCCCCACCATTCTGGCGCAACAATAATGCCCGCGAGCGGTTTTTCCGATTCAGGTGCGGCAAAGTATCCGATCAAATGTGTTCCGTCTGGCGCGGTGTACTGAATTTCGCGGGTTTTAATGCTGAAAGTCATTGATTCAATCCTTGTAATGAATAAAAAACGTATTGATTAAAATATAGAAATGAATTTCTTTAATGATTGTACAAGATCGGTCAATTTTGACGGCATACTATTATGCATAAATTGAAACATGCTTTTAATTCGCTACATAATTAATCTAAATATTGAATAAATATAGTTTTTAATTTTATCTAAGAGGGATGGAGAGATAGCTAATTGAGAGGCAAAATTTAGCAATAATGGCTTCTTTAATGGGTAAGCGCATGATGGGGGATGAGGAATATGATTCCTGATAAAAAGCGAGCAGCCATGACTGTTGGGGGAGACTGAGATTGACTCACTCGCTATTTTCTAGTGAAAAGGGACTAATCCATTATTTGCTGGATTTAGGTAATACCTCAAGCAGTTCAACATCAAAAATTAAGGTGCTATTCGGTTCAATCACATCCCCAGAACCAATTTGACCGTAACCCAGTTGCGCTGGAATGAAAAAGCGATATTTGGCACCTTCTTTCATGAGCTGTAGACCTTCAGTCCAGCCCTGAATAACTTGGCTCAGCTGAAACTCCGCTGGCTGATTTCGGGCAATTGAACTGTCAAATACCGTTCCATCAATCAATCGGCCTTCATAATTGACTTTCACCATGGAATTGGCCTTTGGTGATTTGCCATTACCCTGTTTTAAAATCTGATATTGCAAACCCGATTTGGTGGTCTGAACGCCTTCTTTTTTGGCATTGGCAGCTAAAAATTCAGCTCCAGTCTTGGCATTTTCCTCGGCCTTTTGTTTTAATTCAATCAGTTGTTTGGCTTCACTTTGTTTTTTCTGTTGATTCAGAACACGAGCCATTTCCTCATCGGTCAGGGCAGATTTACCGCCTTCAGTGGCTGTCTTTAAACCAAGGATGAAAGCCTCCAGATCTAAATCTTTAAACGATTCAGCATTGCTACGTCCCATTAAATAACCAAAGCTGTAACCAACTTGTTCCTTTAAACTGCTGGTATTGGTCACCGGTTTTGCAAAACTTACCGTGGTGCACATGCATAAACAAAGTAGTGTTATAGGTGTTTTCATTTTCTTATCTCAAGATAAATAAGGAGAGCAAAAGCTCTCCTTCATTTTTTATTTTACTTTAATCAGCTCAACATCAAAAATAAGGGTGCTATTGGCAGGAATCATGCCAGGAACGCCCTGTTCACCATAGCCTAATTGTGAAGGAATATAAAGGGTGGCTTTACCGCCTTCCTTCATCAGTTGCAAGCCTTCAGTCCAACCTGGAATCACCTGATTGAGGGGGAATTCAATAGGTTGACCACGTTCAATCGAACTGTCAAATACCTTGCCATCGACCAGTTGGCCTTTATAATGCACGGTAACAACAGAAGTTGCAGTCGGCTGCTTACCTGTACCTTCCTTGATGATTTTGTACTGTAAACCTGAAGCCGTGGTGATTACACCTGGTTTATTCTTGTTTTCAGCCAAGAAATTGTCACTTGATGATTGAGCTGTTTTTGCTTGATCAAGCTGTTTCTGTTGCATTTCTTTTTGGAACTGCTGATAGGCTTGTTGAAGTTCTTGTTCTGTATAAGCCGGTTTATTACGAGCATGACCTTCACGTACACCTGTAACAAAGCTATTAATATCTAATTCAGGTGGTGTTTGATGTGCGACTTCATAACCAAGTGCATAACTGATTTTTTCAACAGCAGAGGCATTTTTTGATGCTTTTGATGTCGCAGTAGCCGGGTTTTGAGTTGCATAATAAACAGGTACAAGTGCAGCACCGCCTAAAATAACAGCGACAGCGATGGGTAAGGCTTTACTCATAGGTTTTCCCAAAATCATTTTATATTAAAAAAGTTGCATTAATTTTAGCAGACTTTTCTATCCAGCACGTTTCGAGCGAATCGTGTTGTACAGAAATCCAATATATTCTTATCAACTTCACTATTCTATAACAGTCTGAATATATAAAACATTTCTCATACAATAAAATATCTGTTTTTTATTTCCATAAAAATAAGCCTCAAAAGCAAAAGCCAGTGATTTCCACTGGCTTTTAGCCTACACCGCTTTAAACGATATCGATAAAAAAGATTTAATCATTATCTTTCGAGGCCTTATAACCATAAGTATAGTTATAGCCATAGCCATAGCCATAGCCATAAGCGCCCGAGCCACGTTGAATATCATTCAGAATAAAGCCATTGACCTTGACACCCACTTGTTCAAATCGGTTAATGGTTAATTCAAGTTCTTTCATCTGTGATTTTGCATATCGTGCGATGACTAAATTTACACCCGCATATTGTGAAATGATAATACCGTCTGTTACTGCCAGTACAGGTGGGGTATCGATAATAACGTGATCATAGCGGGGTGAAATTTGTTCTAAAAGTTCCGAGAATTTTGCTGAACTTAAAAGCTCTGAAGGATTCACAGGACTTTTGCCACGAGTAATTACATCCAGGTGGGGAACGTCAGTAGATTTAACAATACTTTCAAGTGTTTGTTGACTATTTAAATATTCAGCCAAACCGGATTGGTTGTCATGGTTGAAATACTTATGTAAATAACCACGACGCATATCGCCATCAATAATTAATACCCGCTTATTACTTTGTGCCAAAATTGTCGCTAAGTTGGTCGAAATAAATGACTTACCCACTTCTGGAGCAGGGCCAGAAATCATGATGATATTATTTTTAGCCTTACTTAATGCAAAGTGAATGGCAGTACGCATGCTGCGTAAGCTTTCAATGGCAATATCATCACCATTTTTAATGGCTAAAATAGGAATATGTTTTTTCTTTTTCAGCAGCTTAATCCGGCTTTCTTGAACCGGTGAGCGAGGAACGGTGGCATAAACAGGTAAATCCAGTTCATTTTCAATCTGACTGGAATCCTTGATTCCTGAACGCATCATGTTGCATAGTAGGGCCAGTAAGGTTCCAAGAAAACCGCCCAGAAAGATGGATAAAATCAGAATCTGTAATTTCTTCGGTGCAATAGGTTTAATCGGTTCAATTGCAGTATCCACTACACGAACATTGCCAATTTCACCTGCTTTGGCAATCCGCAGTTGTTGGTAAGAATTTAGCAAGGCCGTATAAAGTTGCTGTTTGACTTCAACTTCACGATATAATTGTAAATAGCGACGTTGCAAATCTGGTAGCTGCTTTAAAGTACCATCTAACTCAGCAATTTTTTTATTGATGGCTTCTCGTTGGGCAGTCATTTGCTGCATCACTGGATGTTCGTTGGTGTATTTAGCAGCAGCTTCTGCCAGCTTCTGCTCCAGTTCAGCTTTGGAGGTTTCAAGCTGAATGCTTTGCGTCAAATACAATTCCGATTCTTTGGTTACATCCACCGTATTATATTGTTGGCGGAATTTGTTAAATTCGCGTTCGGCCACATCAAGCTGTTTTTTTAAATCAGGGAGTTGTTCATCTAAGAACTTCAGCGTTTGAGCTGTTTCAGCAGAGCGGCGTTCAATATTTTGTTGGCTATAGGCGATCAGGATCGAATTGAGCACTTGGGTAATATGTTGTTTATCCTGACCTTGATAATTGAGGCCTAAAATACCGGTCAGTTTGCCTTTTTCTGCCACAGAATAGTTGCTGGTAATCGAATTTATTGTGGCTGGCAAAGACATTTTTTGAATGTTGTAACGGTCTGCCAGTTGGCTTTGGGTGTAAATGGCCACTTTCCAAGTGCCATATTCGGAATGATGTTGATTATTCTGATTGATCGGGGCGCTCAAAACTACCTGCTTGGTGGCAGGATCTGTCAGGCTAAATGTATTATTCTCAAAATTAAGCAGCAAATTTTTATCTAAATATGCAGCTGGAATATCAAACTGACGCATCTCGAAGGATTTGGCATCATCTTTAAATAGTACCGATTTAGCCTGATATTGGGTTTGATAATCATGCGGATGTAATAAACGATCAAAAAAACTGTTTTCTGTGCCTGAAATTTTTAAGTCGAGGTTTAGGTTTTTAATGACCGAACCCAGTACCAAACGGGATTTTAGCAGTTCTATTTCAGCTTGAGCGGGTTGCTTCTGCTCAATCATATTGGATAAATCACCCAATAACGCAGCAGAAGTTCCCTTACTTTCCTCTACTTGCACCAGTGCATCAACTGAGTAGGTATCCGGTGTAACTCTTAAATACAGTAAGGCACACACCAGACTTAAAATGACACACAGGGCAATCAGCTTCCATTGAGCAATCAGCGAGAAAAATAGCTCTTTTAAATCAATTGTATCTTCAGTATCGGTATTTTGGCTCATAATCTTGCTATCAAAAAGTTAAATATGTTGTGTCCAGTCGCAAATACACTCTTGTATGAGCTGGCAGGTTTCATCAAAGACCCATTGCTCATGCTGGAAAGGGTCGGGAACATTTCTGCTTTGCCAATGCCCTAATCGGAAAGTTTTTCCTTTCGCAAAAGGCCAGGTCTGCTCTACATGCTTTTGTTGATTTTGACTCATGACCAAAATCAAATCGGCTTTTTTAATCAAGTCACTATTCAGTTTTTTCGCAACATGAGGACTCATGTCAATTCCTAAACGTTGCATACAAAGACTGGCCTTTTGATCTGCTGGATGACCGGTTAAACCGGAAATACCGGCAGACTCAATATAAAGCTGCGGATACTGCTGTTTTAACAAATATTCAGCCATCGGACTACGACAGATATTGCCCACACAGACTACCAAAATATTTTGTATCTGCATTATTTCCCCAAGTTATCCAGTTGATACAGAACACTAGAGAATGGGATCATTTGGTTCACGACACGTTGCCAACGTGCTAGACCGGAGGCATCGACATAGACAATGTCATTACTGCGCATTTTGAACTTATTGGCCAAACCAAAATCGGCAATACTGCTTAAATCCAGTTGATAAACTTCAGTGGAGCTGTCAACCGCATTGCTACGAACCACATAAATTTTACTTCGACTGGCAGATAGCGGATTTAAACCTAAACTTTCCCCCAACACATCACTGAGACTCATGCCTTGATCACGCATCGGTAGGGACTGGTTTTTGCCTGACTCTCCCATGACATAAATTTTCTGGTTTTCACGTGAATTGACATACAAGGTATCATTTGGTTGTATCAGCAGGTTGTGTAAAGACAGTCCTGCTTTTTCCAGTTCAATGCTATTCAGTTGATAAGTATGACCTTGTCTGACTAGGGTAATAGAGGTATTGTCACCCTGTTGAGAGTTCACCCCCCCGGCCATGCCTAAAGCGGTATATACACTAATCGGTTGATCACTCAATGCAAATTGTCCGCCTTTCATCACATTGCCTTGTACAGAAAAGCGTTGTCCTTGATAAGACAATACCCGCACAATCACGTCCGGTGTTTTTAAATAACGCGCTAATTGACTGCGTAACTCCTGGTTGATTTGGGTTAATGACTTTCCTGCTGCCTTGTAACGGCCAATCATGGGAAATTGAATATAGCCATTTTGATTAACCTGATAACCGTTGGCTTGTACCGATTGTTCATTACTAATAGTTGTGGTTGGCGGTGTAATATCGGGATAAGCCCATAAATAAATGGAAAGGATGTCTCCTGGACTCAATTTATAACTTTTAGCGGAATTATTAAATAAATGTGCATAATCTTGACGCAGGTTGATTTCTGCAGGTTGTACGGCAAATAAAGATTCTTGAGTGAGTTTAATGACATTCACCTGAGTGCCTAAATCCGTTTGGTAAACTCCTTCATTTGGTAAGTCATAAGTTTGTAAACCAGAAGTGATTGCACAGCCTGCTACGGAGCAACTTAAAACCAATAAAGCAGTGTATTGAATTTTTCTCACTCTAAACCCTATTGTAAAAATTATTAAAAACTTGAATTTAATCTATTCTACCTTTCTCATCACAAAAAAAATATGACAAATTGTAATCTATTTATTGCTAATACTTATGTGATAGGTGTTGAATATCTAAAACATCAAACTAACTTAAACAGAATAAACGCTACTTTATTTTAAAGAAAATTAAATCTATTTTTTATTGATTTTTATATAAATTGGCAACAGAAAAGACTTGATTTTCTGCTATAGTTCTAGTTGTTTTTATTTACCTCTTAGATTATATAAATAAGCAAGGCTCAAAAATGCTAACTCTGTCAGAACTCAAGATTGCCGTGATTGGCCTAGGATATGTCGGCTTACCTTTAGCGGTTGAATTTGGAAAAAAAATACCAGTAGTGGGTTTTGATATTCACCAAAAACGGATTGAAGAATTACAAGCGGGGCAAGACCATACTTTAGAAGTCTCATCAGAAGAATTAGCACACTCGACTTATCTAACTTATTCAGCCAATTTAGAAGATTTAAAAAGTTGTAACTTCTTTATTGTGACAGTTCCGACACCTGTTGATGATGTGAATCGACCTGATTTAACCCCGTTAAGAAAAGCTAGCGAAACACTCGGAAAAGTGCTTACCAAAGGCGACATTGTGGTTTACGAGTCAACTGTTTATCCCGGTGCAACTGAGGAAGTGTGTATACCTGTATTGGAAAAAGTATCGGGTCTTAAATTTAACCAAGACTTTTTTGCTGGTTATAGCCCAGAGCGTATTAATCCAGGGGATAAAATAAACACTCTGACTAAAATTAAAAAAATCACTAGTGGTAGTACCCCGGAAATTGCCAATATTGTAGATCAGGTTTATGCCAGCATTATTACCGCAGGAACACATAAAGCTTCCAGTATTAAAGTTGCTGAAGCAGCTAAAGTGATTGAAAATACCCAGCGTGATTTAAATATTGCTTTAGTGAACGAATTGTCGGTTATTTTTGCTCGTTTAGGTATTGATACTTTAGATGTATTGGAAGCGGCGGGTAGTAAATGGAACTTTTTGCCATTTCGTCCGGGCTTGGTTGGTGGACATTGTATTGGTGTAGATCCGTACTATTTAACCCATAAAGCTGAAGAAGTCGGTTATAACCCACAAGTAATTTTGGCTGGACGTCGTATTAATGACAATATGGCACGTTATGTTGCCCGCGCAACCATTAAAAGAATGGTTAAAAATAATATCGATGTCACCAAGGCTACAGTGGGTATTTTAGGGATTACTTTTAAAGAAAATTGTCCAGATATTCGTAACAGTAAAATTATTGATGTCATTAAAGAATTTGCTCAATGGGGCATAAAAGTCGCTGTTTGTGACCCTTGGGCTGATCCACAAGAAGTAAAGCATGAGTATGGCATTGAGCTCACTCAAGTTGATGCAGATCATCCCGTTGATAGTTTGGTCGTTGCGGTAGGGCATCATGAGTTTCGCACGCTCAGTCCTGAGCAGTTACGCAGTTATGTGAAGAATGAAAAACCAGTATTGACAGATGTGAAAAGTTTATTCAATCGTGATGACATGGCAGTACAGGGCTTTACTGTATTCCGTCTTTAAATATTAAGTCCTAAGTTATTAAGTTATATTGAAGTGAAAAATATGAAAAAATTTGCCCTGATTGGTGCAGCTGGATACATTGCACCTCGCCATTTAAAAGCAATTAAAGAAACCGGTAATACTCTGGCTGTTGCGATGGATGTTAATGATTCTGTCGGCATTATGGATAGTCATTTTCCAGAAGCAGAGTTTTTTACCGAGTTTGAAGAATTTGCTGCTTATGTAGAAGATCAGAAATTAAAAGGTGAAAAGCTGGATTATGTGGCGATTTGCTCACCAAACTATTTACATGCGCCGCATATGAAATATGCATTAAAAAATGGCATCGATGTGATTTGTGAAAAGCCTTTAGTTTTAAATTCTGATGATTTAAATTTATTATCTGAATATGAAAAACAATATGGCGCAAAAGTAAACTCAATTTTACAGTTACGTTTACACCCTTCAATTATTGCCTTACGAGACAAAGTTCAAGCAGCACCAGAGGGTAAAGTTTTTGACGTAGATCTGACGTATTTAACTTCCCGTGGTAAGTGGTACTTGAAATCATGGAAAGGGGTAGATAATAAATCGGGTGGTGTTGCAACAAATATTGGTGTGCATTTTTATGACATGCTGCATTTTATTTTTGGCAAAATTGTAAAAAATGAAGTGCATTTTCGTGATGAAAAAACGGCATCAGGCTATTTAGAGTATGAGCGTGCCCGTGTGCGCTGGTTCTTGTCTATTGATGCCAATAATTTACCTGAAAATGCCGTACAAGGTGAGAAGCTCACTTATCGTAGTATTACCATTGAAAATGAAGAACTTGAATTTTCAGGTGGCTTTACTGACCTGCATACTCAAAGCTACCAACGTATTTTAGATGGTAAAGGTTACGGAGTCGAAGAAAACCGCGCTGCAATTGAAACAGTTGAAGTGATTCGTGTTGCACCTTTAGTTGAAAATCCAGCAAATCCGCATCCATTGTTGAAAAAAGTGAAAAACTGATGAAAATTACAAATGATTTAGTTTTTCAAGCGACTCAACAGTTTTTCCGAAATATATTTGATTACGATGATGTGGGATTGTTAGTCACTGTCTCAGAAAACAACTTATTATCATTTATTGAAGATCAGAAATATGTATCTCAATTAAATAATAATAACAGCATCAAAGGTATTTTTTGTACTCAGGAAATAGCTTTAAGTGGTTTAATCCGAGCAGATATTGATTTAATAATAGTTGATGAGCCAAAATGGTTCTTTTTTTCTATTGTTGATTATTTGGCCAAGAATCAGGAAAGACAATCAACAGTTATAGATTCTAGTAGTGAAATAAGCCCTCAAGCATATATTAGCCCTGTGGGAGTTAAAATTGGTAAGAACTGTAAAATTGATCCAAATGTAACCATTCTTTCTGATGTAATTATTGGTGATAATGTAATTATTCGTGCTGGTAGTGTAGTTGGTACTGATGGATTTGAACATAAAAAGACATCTCACGGAATTTTATCTGTAGCGCATAATGGTAAAGTTGTTATTCATGATAATGTTGAGATTGGTGCGAATAGTCATGTGGCAAAAGGTTTTTCATATAGACCAACAATAATTGGTGAAAGTACCAAATTGGATGCCTTTATTCATTATGCTCATGGGGTACAGTGTGGTAAAGAGTGTTTGATTGTTGCTCACGCAATGATCGGTGGAAATGTAAATATTGGTAATAATGTATGGATTGGCCCTTCTGCAGTAATTACGAATCGTATTGTATTGGAAGATAATTGTTTTATTACCTTGGGTTCAGTTGTTACTCGTGGGGTGAAACAGGGTGAAACAGTGACGGGTAACTTTGCTATACCACATCAAAAGTTTTTAAAGAACTTCAAAAGGTCTCTTAGCAATGATTGAATTTATTGATTTAAAAGTACAACAGTCACGTATTAAGGCTAAAATTGATGCAGGTATTCAGCGTGTATTGGCTCATGGCCAGTATATTTTAGGACCTGAAGTAGTAGAGTTAGAAGAAAAATTGGCTACCTATGTAGGTGCAAAATATTGTATTACTTGTGCCAATGGAACAGATGCCTTACAGATTGCGCAAATGGCATTTGGTATCGGACCTGGAGATGAGGTAATTACCCCAGGTTTCACTTATATTGCAACGGCAGAAACAGTAGCTGTATTGGGTGCGATACCTGTTTATGTAGATGTTAATCCAAAGACCTATAATTTAGATGTGGAAAAATTAGAAGCTGCGATTACTTCACGTACTAAAGCTATTATTCCTGTAAGTTTATATGGACAGTGTGCAGATTTTGATGCTATCAATGCGATTGCTGCAAAGTATGGTATTCCTGTGATTGAGGACGCTGCGCAAAGTTTTGGTGCAACATATAAAGGTCGTAAAAGCTGTAATTTAAGTACTGTTGCCTGTACCAGCTTTTTCCCAAGTAAGCCTTTAGGTTGCTATGGAGATGGTGGGGCTATTTTTACTAATGATGAAGAACTTGCTAAAGTGATTCGTCAGATTGCACGTCATGGGCAAGATCGTCGCTATCACCATATTCGTGTCGGGGTAAACAGTCGCTTAGATACATTGCAAGCTGCTATTTTACTTCCAAAACTTGAAATTTTGGATGATGAAATGAAGGCACGTCAGCGTGTCGCAGAAATTTATACCAAATTGTTTAATGAATCTGGTATTTCTACTACGCCTTTTATTGAACAACACAATCAAAGTGCTTGGGCGCAATATACCATCCAGGTAGATAAGCGTAATGAAGTTCAAGAGAGACTCAAGGCTAAAGGAATCCCAACTGCGGTACATTACCCTATTCCGTTAAATAAGCAGCCCGCTGTGGCAGATGCAAATGCGATTTTGCCAGTAGGGGACGCTGTGGCTGAACGTGTAATGAGTTTGCCGATGCATCCTTATTTAATTTTGGAAGAGCAAGAAAAGATAGTTACAGTATTAAGTGGGATAAAGTAATGAAAAAAATGCTTGTAATAGGGGATGGGGATTCAATATTTGTAAAAGATTTTATTAACCAATATTATAAAAAAGGAGTAGTCGTAGATTTAATTTCATTTGGTAAAGAACATAATAATCTAGCAGTGAGATTTGAAAAAAACTTTCAAATGAAACTAGGTGTTAATTTTTCTGCTCTTAAGAATTTTATTGAATTTAGAAGGGATATAATTGACCAAATGGATAATAACTATGATGTTATAGTCATTCATTTTATCTATTTTTTTTTAGCCCCCCATATATTTAAGTTAAAGAAAAAAACTAAAAAAATTGTAGCTGTAGTATGGGGGAGTGACTTTTATAGAGTTACTTCAAGAATTAAAATATTTTTACAGAATATTATTTACAAAAATGTGGATAATATTGTTTTTACTAACCCAAAGACAAGGGATATCTTTTTAGAGAAGAGAAAATCTATTAATGCCAAATTAAATGTTGCTAGATTTGGCCTGCCAGTACTAGATGAAATTGATAAATTGCAAAGAGAGAATTATACTCAAATTTGTAGTGATTTTGGTTTGCCGGTAGACAGAGTTAAAATCATGGTGGGTTATAATGCACATCTTGCGCATCAACAGTTATTAGTAATTAATCAAGTTATTAACTTTAATCCAAATATATTAAAGAAAATTCATTTGGTATTTCCATTAGGGTATGGGAATAAAGAAAGCAAGAAATTGATTGTTGATATTTTAAAAAAACACAATAATATTCAATATACTGTATTAGATAAATTTTATAATTTTCAGGAAGTTGCAAAACTAAGACTTAATACTGATATTTTGATCAATATTCAGCCTACAGATCAATTTAGTGGATCAATGCAAGAAACGTTATATGCGGGTGGGTGGGTTCTTACTGGTGCTTGGCTGCCTTATGAGACAATAACTCAATTTAAACCTAAAATGGTTCTAATTGATATGAAGGAAGATGTAGGTAAGGCACTTATTGACTTAATAGAGAGTAATGCTAAAAATTCTTTAGAAAACACTACAGTTATTAAGAAATATATAAGAAATGAATCAAGTTGGAGCAATAATATTGTCATCTGGAATCATATTTTGTTCAGTAATTCTTTGTAGAAACTGTTATGAATATTAGGCAAGTTTTGAATTATGCTATAGGTCCAATAGGTTCTGGATTATTAGGATTAATTAGCCTTCCGATTATTACTTGGGTATTTAATGTTGAAGATGTAGGTCGTATCTCAATGTTACAAGTATTCATAAGTCTTGCTGTCTTATTATTTGGATTAGGTTTAGATCAATCATATGTTAGAGAATACTATGGTGAAAAAAATAAACCATTTTTATTAAAAAATGCAATTTATCCGACTTTTCTTATTTTTCTTATTTTTACTTTTTTGGTAATTTCTATTGATATTAGAATTTTATCCAAGATATTGTTTGATATTTCTAGTTTATATCTTTCTTTAATAATCTTAATTTGCTTTATTTCTGCTTTGCTAATTCGATATTTTTCTTTAATTTTAAGATTGCAAAATAAAGCATTAGCTTTCTCAATGAGTCAATTATTACCAAAGATACTTGTTTTGGTTTTTGTTTTATTGGTAGCGATATCTAGTATAGATAAAAATGCTGATTTATTGTTGAGTATAAATTGTTTTGCATTGTTCATAGGTGCAATTATTTATGGTTGGAATACCAGAAATAGTTGGATACCTTGTATAAATGAAAAACTTGATATAGAAAAAATAAAAAGTTTATTACATTATGGAATGCCATTATTTTTTGGAGGATTTGCAGTTTTAGGGTTGAATTTTATTGATAGGATTTCTTTACGATACTACTCTAACTATATAGAGTTAGGTGTTTATTCTGTTGCAATGACACTTGCTACAGGTGTAACAATACTTGCCAGTATTTTTAATACTATTTGGGCACCAACATTACTTAAATGGGAGAGTGAAAATAGAGTAGAATTGAAAAAAATAGTAGAAATATCAAGTATGCTGTTTGCCTGTATATACTTTATTATTGTTTTTGTTGCATTATTTTCTTGGGTAATTCCTTATTTTTTACCCACTGATTATATTAAAATTAAATTTATAATAATGGCCTGTATTTTGGGTCCTTTATTTTACACTCTATCAGAAGTTACAAGTATTGGTATAGTATTAACTAGAAAGATAAGATTTTCACTATATGCCTCACTTTTAGCTGTTATAAATAATATTGTATTATGTATAATTCTTGTGCCAAAGCTCGGTTCATCAGGAGCTGCAATTTCAACGTCAATATCATTCTGGTTGTTTTTTGTTTTAAAAACATCTTTTTCTAATATGGTTTGGAAACATTTACCTTCAATAAAGTATTTTATATTAAGTATGATGTTATTGGTTGCGACAATAGCCCAATGCTATTTCCAAAGTACTTCTATCTATTATTATATAATTTGGTTAAGCTTTTTATTGCTGGGCTTATTATTTTTTAAAACATATTTGATTCAGCTACTTTCTTTAATAAAATTTTATGTTATAAAGAAATAAATTTTATTAAAGGAAATTCTATGAAGTTCTTACATTCTGCATGCCTTACTAGACCATCTCCAGGTATTTTAAAACAAATGATGGAAGAGAAAATAGCCTCTCAAGATCTGATGTTAGATTGGGATGTTATATACTTTTTACCTAGTGGATATAATTGTAAAAGTCCAATCATAAAAGAATCAAAATATTTTAGTAATCGATGTTTTAATAATAAGTTTATGAAACTATTCGGATGGATTGGTTTAAAAATTGAATATTATTTTTGGATTTGGAGAGTGTCTGAAAAATATGATGCTATATTAACTCGTTATAGTGTTCATGATCTATTTTTATTGATATTTTTGGTTTTGAGAAAAAATAAAGTTTTTACTGTTCATCATACTATTGAAATTTATGAATTACAGACGGATAAAAGCATTATTGGACATATTAGGGTATTCCTTGAAAAAATAATGGGTAAAATTTCTATTACTTTAAATGATGGTATTGTGGGTGTTACAAAAGAAATAGTAGATCATGAAAAATTAAGAGCATTTAAAAAAAACAAAAAATGTTATGTTTACCCAAATGGGATTTTGGTTAAAGAGGGAAAGATATTTGATAATAAAAAAAATGATAATAAAGTAAATATTTTATTTGTTGCAAGTGAATTTGTGGATTGGCATGGGTTGGATTTATTATTAGAGGATATTAAAAAAAGTACATCTGATTTTAATTTACATCTTATAGGTAATCTTGTCTACAAACAAGATAAGTTAATTGCCGATAATGATAATCGTATTATTCTTCATGGTTTACAAAATATTGATTATATTAAAAAAATAGCAGAAAATTGTGATGTTGCTTTGGCTTCTTTTGGTCTTTATCGAAAGGGTGTCAAGGAAGGAAGTACTTTAAAAGTAAGAGAGTATTTTAATTATGGTTTGCCAGTTTATTCAGGTCATACTGATATTTTTCCAAAAGATTTTAAATTTTATTACTCAGGTGAGGCTAAAATTAATAATATTTTAAATTTTTCTCAAGAAATGAGTCAGTATTCTAAAGAATATATTAGAGATGAAGCCATTACTTATATTGATAAAAAGAATATTCTTTCTAATTTACATAATCATTTAAGTAGTATATCTAATGCAGATCAATAAACTTTCATTTTTTGAAATTAATTATCTACTCAGTATGATCCTTTGTTTAATGTCTGAGATTTTATTTTTTAAAATTGGTAGTACTGTTGTGCCATGGTATATGTTTTTAAGTGTCTTTTCATTACTGAGTATATTTTTAAAATATCCCAAAGTTATTTTTATTAAAAGATTTTTTATAGTTTATATTTGGTTTTTTTTGATGCTAATTCTTAGTGTTATTGGAGTTTTTGTAAGTGGTGATTTATCAAATTTAGCTCAGAATTATATATATGTTATAATTCCAATTACTTTTATATACTTTGGTTATTTAATTAAGGTTGATATTATATTTATACCATTAAAAATTATATTAATTTTTTGTACTTTTTTTAGTGTGTCTCAATTTTTAAATTTTTCTTTTGGCATTGATTTTTTTGGCATATTTTCCTACATAGCTGATTATATGAGGAATAAGCAAGTAATGATGGGTGTTGAGGAAATTGGTGCTCGAGCTACTGGAATATTTGTTAATCCGAATGCTTTAGGTCTTTATGGGGGGGGTAAGTCTTTTTTTATTTTTGTTTAAACGCCATCTTGATAAAACTGTAAAAAATGATATATATATAATTTTAAGTTTAATCTGTGTTTTATTGTCTATCTCACGAACAAGTATAATTGGTATTTTTTTGGGGCTTGGGTTTGTTTATTTATTAAAATTTAAGAAAATAAGTGTTAAACAGTATTTAAAATCTATACTATATATTGTGTTGGGATTTTTAGGGTTATCATATTTTTTTAATGTTTTTTCAAATGAATACTATCAAGAAAGATTACTGGAAATCGAAAGTGTTTTTAAAGGTGATTATAGTCAATCTACAAATCTAGAAGGTAGATTTGATGCATGGATAAATATTGTAAAAGACTTAGAAAAGTATCCTATGGGTACACTTGTACCACCTCAATTAGTTCTTACACATTCACCCGATAGTCAATTTATTTATTTTTACGCACAAGGTGGGTTTGTTTTATTGATATCATTGATTATTTTATTTTTTTCATTGATTTTAACAGGTTATTATAAAAATAAAGAAATTATTGGATGTATTATATTTGTGGTTTTCTCAAGTTTTACTTTGGTAGCCTTTAATACGTTCATTATAGCTTTATTTTGGCTCATGTTGGGATTAATATATAATCCAAATTTTTATAGTGATTCAAAAAAACCTGGACTTTTGAGGTTTTAAATGATGAAGAAGATTGTTATTATTGGTACTGTGGCTTCAAGTTTTTACGGTTTTCGTGCAGATTTAATCAATACAATTTTAAAACATGGACATCAGGTTTATGCTTTTACTTCAGAGTATACATCAGAAGATTTAAAAAAAATTGAGCAGCTCGGTGCTATACCTGTAACTTACGATTTAAATCGAGGTGGATTAAACCCATGTGCAGACATTATTGCAACTTATCAGCTTTCAACAAAAATCCAAAAAATTAAACCAGACTTAGTATTTTTATATTTTAGTAAGCCTGTTATTTTTGGAACAATTGCTGCGAAAATCGCTAAAGTTCCTCAAGTTATAGGGATGCTTGAAGGTTTAGGTTATACTTTTACCGAACAACCCGAAGGTTTAAGCAAAAAAACACAACTGATAAAAAGAGTTCAAATTTTACTTTATAAAATAGCTTTACCACAATTAAATAAGCTTATTTTTTTAAATCCAGATGATCCAAAAGACTTACTAGAAAAATATTCTATAAAAGTAAAAAAAGTAGATATTTTAGGTGGGATTGGTCTAAATTTGAAACATTACCCATATCAACCAGTAATAAAAATTGAGAGGCCTATCCAATTTTTATTTATTGGACGCTTGTTGAAAGAAAAAGGAATTCATGAATTTGTTCAGGCTGCTAAATTAGTTAAGAGAAAATATCCTGAAACGCAGTTTACTGTTTTAGGTGCTATTGATCAGTATAATTTAGGAGCATTAAAACAATCTGAATTAGAGGAGTTAATTGCTTCTAATATTATAAATTACCCTGGGCATGTTAATAATGTAAAAGACTGGATTGCCAATAATCATGTTTTTGTTTTGCCTTCTTATCGTGAAGGGGTGCCTCGTAGTACTCAAGAAGCAATGGCTATAGGTCGGCCAATTATAACAACTGATGTTCCAGGGTGTCGTGAAACTGTTATAGACGGTGTAAATGGCTTTCTTGTTCCAAGATGGGCTCATGAAGTATTAGCTGAAAAGATGATGTATTTTATTCAACATCCTGATCAGATTGAAAAGATGGGTTATGAAAGTTATAAAATAGCTCAAGAAAAATTTGATGCAGAAAAAGTCAACCAACGATTAATGAATATTTTGGGTTTATAAATGTTAAAACGTTTAATTGATATTATTATCGCTTCAATAGCCTTTATTTTACTCTCTCCACTGTATTTATATGTTGCTTATAAGGTAAAAAAAAATTTAGGCTCGCCTATTTTATTTCGACAAGTGCGTCCTGGGCTGAATGGTAAACCATTTGAGATGATAAAGTTCCGTACAATGAAAGATGCTATTGATATACAAGGATATATTTTACCTGATAGTGAACGTTTAACGTCTTTTGGTAAAATGTTGCGTTCTAGCAGTCTGGATGAAATGCCAGAACTTTGGAATGTAATTAAAGGGGACATGAGTATTGTTGGGCCACGTCCATTATTGATGGAATATTTGCCTTTATATAATGCAGAGCAGGCTAAACGACATGATGTTCGTCCTGGCATGACCGGTTATGCACAAGTCAATGGACGTAATGCTATTAGCTGGGAAGAAAAATTTAAGCTCGACACTTGGTATGTCGAAAATCAGTCCGTTTGGCTCGATTTTAAAATCATGCTAAAAACGGTACATAAAGTATTAGCCAAAGATGATATCAGCGCTGAAGGAGAGGCAACAATGACACGTTTTACTGGAACGCAAAACAAGGATGAAAAATAATGACAGTTTTATATATTGGTGTTTATGGTGCGAGTGGTTTTGGCAAAGAAGTTATGCCTTTGGTTCGCCAACAGTTTCCCACATTAAATAAAGATCATTTTGTATTTATTGATGATGGTCAGACAGGTATTATTTTAAATGGTTATGCTGTTTTAGGCTATACAGAATTTCTCTCTAAGCCCAGCAAGCATAAGGCAGTTACAATTGCCATAGCAAATAGTCAAATTCGTGAAAAACTGGTAAAGCGCCTAACAGAAGATCATGTTCAACATTTAGATATTCAGGCGAGTAATACCATAATTTTAGATGAAGTTGAAATTGGTGAAGGTAGTTTACTATGTCCTTTTACCTGTTTGACATCCAATATTAAGATTGGAAAATTTTTCCACGCCAATATTTACAGCTATGTGGCACATGACTGTGTGATTGGTGATTATGTGACTTTTGCACCTGGTGCGAAGTGTAATGGCAATATCCATATTGAAGATCATGCTTATATTGGTACTGGTGCAGTGATTAAACAGGGTACACCCGATAAACCTTTGGTGATTGGTAAGGGGGCTATTGTGGGTATGGGAGCTGTTGTTACAAAAAGTATACCAGCTGGGGTCACCGTGATCGGTAACCCTGCGCGTATATTAGAGAAAAGTTAAGCTTTATCTTTAGTTTAGGAAAAATAATGTTAAATACTGCATTTGAACCATGGCCAAGTTTCACCCAAGAAGAAGCTGATGCTGTCTCAAAAGTTTTACTTTCGAATAAAGTGAATTATTGGACGGGTCAAGAATGTCGTGAGTTTGAAAAAGAATTTGCCCAGTTTGCAGGCACGCACTATGCAGTTGCCTTAACCAACGGTACTGTGGCGTTGGATGTTGCTTTAAAGGCACTCAATATTGGTGCGGGGGATGATGTGATTGTCACTTCTCGGACTTTTTTGGCATCTGCCAGTTCGATTGTGACTGCTGGAGCCAATCCAGTTTTTGCCGATGTTGAACTGGACTCACAGAATATTTCGCGTCGCACCATTGAAGCAGTTTTAACGCCTAATACCAAAGCCATTATTTGTGTACATTTAGCGGGCTGGATGTGTGATATGGATCCCATTATGCAACTAGCACAGGAAAAAGACCTGTATGTCATTGAAGACTGTGCGCAGGCACATGGTGCCATGTATAAAGGCAAGTCGGCAGGTTCAATTGGGCATATTGGGGCATGGTCTTTCTGTCAAGACAAGATTATGACCACTGGCGGTGAAGGCGGTATGGTTACCACCAATGATGAGAGCCTGTGGAAAAAAATGTGGTCGTATAAAGATCACGGTAAAAATTTTGACAGTATCTATAACAAACAGCATCCACCAGGATTCCGCTGGTTACATGATTCATTCGGCACCAACTGGCGCATGATGGAAATGCAGGCTGTGATTGGCCGGATTCAGTTGCAACGTATGGCCGAATGGACTCAAAAACGTACCGATAATGCGAAACGTATTTTGGCCGCATTTGCAGACAGCCCTTATTTTAAGGTGCATTATCCAAATGATGATTATACCCATGCCAATTATAAGTGTTATGTACAAGTCAATCTTGAGCAACTGCCTGAAGGCTGGTCACGTGACCGGATTATGCAGGAAATCAATGCTCTAAATGTGCCTTGTTTTAGTGGTTCATGTTCTGAAGTTTATTTGGAACATGCCTTTGATGATACAGCATGGCGACCAAAACAGCGTTTAGTCAACGCCCAGCAATTGGGTGAAACCAGCTTAATGTTTTTAGTGCATCCGACATTGAGTGATGTCAGTATTGATAAAACGGTCACCACAATTGAACAGGTCATTTGTAGAATAGCGGTTTAAATTCTGCAAGAGCAATGCACCGAATTCGGTGCATTGCTCCATAGGATATCAATTTAAATTACGAATAGAATCGTGATTCATTAAAAATTCATTAGAATGAGACGGCGCATCCAGTGAAATCCATAATTCATCCATTTGTAGAATCACCACGATCAGTAAAATTAGCATTTCTTGTTATTCTAGACTTTTGTATTTTCCCCGTACTCATCTGGTTATGTTATTCCATCCGTAAATTTGATTTGGGTGCAGAAGTTGTTCCCAATCTTCCTTTTGGTTCAATCTGGGTCAGTATCATTGCTGTTTCGTCCTTGTTTATTTTGGGTATTTATCGCTTTATTGTACGGACCTACAACGAAGTTTTTATGATTAAACTGGGCTTAGCCACCTCATTGTCTGTGGTTGGACTTTATGTTTTGGCCTATTTGACTCATGCATTTATTCCGATGTCTATTCCGTTGATGTTCGGTTTCATGATGTTTGCCTGGGTCTGGTTTAGTCGCGGCTTTATCCGTTTTATTATCCGTTCCTATTTACAGGCTGATATTCAGAAAAAACGTGTGGCGATTTATGGTGCAGGTAATGCCGGACAACAAGTCGCTGCCGCGCTGTATCGTTCCAATGAACATTTGCCGGTTTTGTTTGTCGACGATGACCCTTCTCTGTCGGGACAGCAGTTGGGCAGACTGAAAGTCTATGATGCTGAAACTGCATTAAAAGTGATGGCCAAGAAAAAAATTGATGAGATTTTAATCGCCTTGCCTTCAGTCAGTCGTATCCGTAAAAGTGAAATTGTCAAATTCTTGGAACCGGCACATCTTAAGATTACCGAAATTCCGGGGCTGACCAGACTGGTCGATGGTGAAATTCGGGTTTCTGATATTCAGGAAGTCGATATTATTGATTTATTGGGACGTGATCCCGTTCCACCAATTCAGGAATTATTGGCTAAAAATATTAAAAATAAAGTGGTCATGGTGACGGGTGCGGGCGGCTCTATTGGTTCAGAATTGTGCCGACAAATTATTAAAAATCAGCCTATAAAACTGGTGATTTATGAGCTGACAGAGTTTGCGCTGTATAGTATTGATAAAGAATTGAACTTAAATACCCATATTGAAATTATTCCTATTCTAGGTACGGTGCTGGATCAGGCCAAACTGGAACGCATCATTGAGCAATATGGCATTCAAACCGTTTATCATGCTGCTGCCTATAAACATGTGCCTTTGGTGGAATGTAACCCGATTGCGGGTTTAAAAAACAATGCCATTGGTACGGCATTTAGCTTAAATGCCGCAGTGAAAAAAGGGGTGGAAACCTTTGTACTGATTTCAACCGACAAAGCAGTACGTCCTACCAATGTCATGGGGGCCTCTAAACGTATGGCAGAGCTGTATTGCCAGGCCATGGCAGAAGCACAAGACCGGACTCAAATCAGTATTGTACGTTTTGGTAATGTGCTGGGTTCGTCGGGTTCGGTGGTGCCGTTGTTTAAGCAGCAAATTGCCAAAGGTGGACCCATTACCGTCACCCATCCAGATGTTACACGTTACTTTATGACCATTCCTGAAGCCTCCCAGCTGGTGATTCAGGCCGGGGCCTTAGGTCAGGGCGGGGATGTATTTTTGTTGGATATGGGGGAGCCAGTGCGTATTCAGGACTTGGCGCGCCAGATGATTGCCTTAAGTGGCTTAAAAGTGCGCGAAACTGGTGCTCAAAATGGTGATATTGAAATTCAATATTCTGGTTTGCGTCCAGGTGAAAAGCTCTATGAAGAATTGCTGATCGATCAAGAAAACACTGAAATTACCCAGCATAGCCGTATTCTCCGGTCTTTTGAAAAGCATTATGCACTGGATGAGCTGCTTCCTGTATTTGATCGCCTGAATATTTTAACGGCGATTCCTGAAGATATTGATTGGGCCTTGCAGCGTCTAGAACAGTATGTCGATGGTTATCAACGTGGTAAAGAGATTAAAGTCAATTGATGATTGGTTAATATTAGGTCAACATTATGATTAAAAAAGCGATTTTACCCGTTGCCGGTTTAGGTACGCGTTTTTTACCTGCCAGTAAATCCATTCCCAAGGAAATGGTCACTGTGGTGGATCGTCCTGCGATTGAATACGTGGTGCGCGAGGCTGTAGCCGCGGGGATCGAGCAAATTATTTTGGTTACGCATTCTTCTAAAGCCTCGATTGAAAATTATTTTGACCGTAATTTTGAATTGGAAATGACGTTACAACAAAAGCAAAAATGGGATTTGCTCAAAGAAATTAGCGAAATTTTACCGCCACATGTGAGTGTGGTCAGTGTGCGCCAGCCGCAGCCATTAGGTTTGGGACATGCAGTATTATGTGCCAAAAGCGTTGTCGGGGATGAAGCCTTTGCGGTACTGTTACCCGATGTATTGGTCAAAGATGATGCGGCACAGAATGATTTAGCCCAGATGATCCAGCGTTTTGATCGAACCCAGGCGGCACAGATTATGGTGGAAGCCGTACCAGATCATTTGGTTGATCAGTACGGCATTGTCGATGTCGCTGCGACACCAGATGAAGGTCAAAGTACCGTGATGCAAGGTATTGTAGAAAAGCCAGCAGTTGGAACAGCACCGTCTAATTTATCTGTCGTGGGGCGTTATGTGTTGCCTGCACAAATCATGCAGCTTTTAGAAAAGACACCACGTGGTGCCGGTAATGAAATCCAGCTGACAGATGGGATTGCAATGCTACAGCAAACGGATACTGTGGAAGTTTATCGAATGAAAGGGCAAACTTTTGACTGTGGTAGCAAGCTGGGCTATTTAAAAGCAGTGTTGCATTATGGGGTGGAGCATCCCAAACTTGGTGATGCATTTAAAGCTTTCATTAAAGAACTCGAATTATAAAATATCGGTAATGAAATTCAGCTGACAGATGGGATTGTAATGTTACAGCAAATGGATACTGTAGAAGCTTATCGAATGAAAGGGCAGATTTTTGACAGTCGAAATAAGATTGGCTATTTAAGGGCAGTACTACATTATGGTGTAGACCATCCTAAACTCGATAATACATTTAAAGACTTAATTAAAGAACTAGAATTATAAAATTAGGAATTTCTATGAAAGTTGCAATATTTGGACAAACCCTTTACGCAGGTGTGTTGGCTGCTTTATTAGCAGAAAGTGGTCATCAGGTTTTTTGGTGTGAACTACTGAAAAAGCCAACTTTAGAGCAGGCTTATACCCAAGATGAAGCGGTCAAGCAATTACTTGATAAGCAGCAACAAAATGGATTTTTAAGATACTGTAACTTTAATGATATTCCTTTAGATATAGATGCTTACCTCTTTAGTTTTAATCCTACTGAAGAAGCACAAGGCATTGAGATTTTAAAAGAAATTAAACAGCGCACCATTATTCATCCTAAATTAATGATTAATGGCTCAACTTTAGGTTTACATGGCACAGAAAAATTTGAAAAAATTCTCAATCAGGATGAATGGGTGTATTTACCTGACATTATTCAAGAAGGCAATGCTTTACAAAGTTTAGTTCAGGCCAAACAGCTCATTGTTGGTTGTGTTCTTGAATCTAGCCAAATTAAAATCAAAGAATTATTACGACCCTTATTTCCACGCGAACAACAATATTTATTTATGCCTGTACTTGATGCTGAATTCACCAAACTCAGCATTTCAGGCATGTTGGCAACACGTATTAGTTATATCAATGATTTAGCTGTAGTTGCAGAAAAGCTAGGTATTGATATTGAGCATGTCCGTCAGGGCATGGGAGCCGATAACCGTATCGGTGCATCATATTTATACCCTGGTGCAGGTTTTGGGGGTGAGAACTTTTCACATGATATTCTGACACTTTCTAATACTGTGTCAGATACAGGTACTAAAAGTCAATTGCTCTCTCAGGTATGGGATATCAATGAGCAACAAAAAGAGCTTTTATTCCGTAAATTATGGAATTATTACCATGGTGATTTAGCAGGCAAAACTGTTGCAATTTGGGGGGCTGCATTTAAAGAGAATACCGCACGGATCCAGCAGTCCCCCATTCATGTCATGTTAAAAGCACTTTGGGCACAAGGTGTAGTGGTCAAACTACATGATCCTCAAGCACTGGCTGAAATTGAAAAGGTATATAGTCACCGTTCAGATTTAATTTACTGTACAGACCAGTATGAGGCTGCTCAAGATGCACATGCTCTTTGTTTATTGACAGCATGGAAGCAATATTGGAGTCCGAATTACTCAGACTTACTCAAAATAATGAAACATCCCCTGATTTTGGATGGTCGAAATATTTATGACCCTCGCTATGTTAAAGCCCAAGGCTTTACTTATATGGGAGTAGGGCGTTAATGGTCGGGCAGATTCATCCTTATTCTGTAAAGGATTTAAACTCAGTCATTGCTTACTTAAATACATTGAAAGATGAATTTGAGTCTAAACACTTAACTGAACTATTTGCAGAAGATACGGCACGTTTTCAACATTTTTCTGTGGCTTTAGAGCCAATCGTTTACGATTTTAGTAAACATCGAGTTGATCACAAGGTGATTAAAGCTTTGGTTCAGTGGGCACATGCACAAGACCTGGCACCCTGGATTAAACGCTTATTTTCTTGTGAAGAAATTAACTATACCGAACAACGTGCAGCGATGCATTGGGCACTACGTTTGCCTAAACATGGAGCTCAACATCCTGAAATTGCCGATCAAGTTCATGAACAATTAGAGCGGATGTTTAAGCTGGTCAATAAAATTCATGGGGGGCAATATCGTGGTGCGACCGGTGAAGTGATTCAAGATGTGGTGAATATTGGGGTCGGTGGTTCAGACCTGGGACCGTTGATGGTTAGTCACGCTTTGTCTGATTTTAAAAAAACAACGCAAAGACCATTAAATACGCATTTTGTATCGACCATTGATGGTAGCCAACTTTCAGATTTATTGCATAAGCTGCGTCCTGAAACGACGCTATTTATTATTTCATCTAAGTCATTTGGCACAATTGATACATTATCAAATGCGCAAACTGTTCGTCTTTGGTTGGAAAAATTCTTAGGTCAAGAATCGCAAATTCTGAAACATCATTTTATTGGGGTATCAACTAAGCCTGAAAAAATGATCGAATGGGGAATTGCACCTGAAAATCAATTCTTACTTTGGGATTGGGTCGGTGGCCGTTATTCACTCTGGTCATGTATTGGCTTACCGATTGCCTTAACCATTGGGGTAGATGGATTTAAACAATTATTGGCCGGTGCTTATGCAATCGATCAGCATTTCCAAACTGCACCATTTGCAAAAAATATTCCTGTGCTTATGGGGTTATTAGGTGCATGGAACAATAATTTTTTAGATATCCAAACCCATGCAGTATTGCCCTACGATGGTCGTTTGAAATATTTTGCAGCTTATCTACAACAGTTAGAAATGGAGTCTAACGGTAAGTCGATTCAACGGAGTGGTGAAAAAGTTGAATGGGATACTTGCCCAATTGTTTGGGGGGAAGTGGGACCGAATGCACAGCATGCATTTTATCAACTTCTTCATCAAGGGACTCAATCTGTAAGTAGTGATTTTATTGCACCTGTTAAACGTTATAACGGAAATCAATTTACCTATGTCGATAATGCAGATGCATTGATCGAACAGCATCATTTGGCATTATCAAACTGCTTGGCTCAATCACGCTTACTGGCATTTGGTAATCAAGCGTTGGATCAAAAGGAACTGGCATCTTTGCCGGAATATAAGCAATATGAAGGCAATCAGCCAAGTACAACTATTTTGATGCAAGAGTTAAATCCATACAGTTTAGGCATGTTGATTGCAATGTATGAGCACAAAGTATTCGTGCAATCTGTACTGTGGAATATTAATCCCTTTGATCAATGGGGCGTTGAAAAGGGCAAAGAAATTGCCAATCAGCTACTACCCATTTTAAACGGGGATCGCCAAAATATTTCAGATTTAGATGCCTCAACCCAAGGTTTATTAAAAATATTGTTAGGAAAAACACATGGCTAAAATTTTAGTGACGGGCGGTGCAGGCTATATTGGTTCGCACACCTGTGTTGAATTATTAAATGCAGGGCATGATGTCATTGTTCTGGATAATCTTTGCAATAGTTCGGAAGAATCTTTAAATCGAGTGCAACAGATCAGCGGGAAAACTTTAACTTTTGTGCAAGGTGACATTCGTGATGCACAAGTTTTAGATCAGGTTTTTCAACAGTATCAAATTGATGCCGTGATTCATTTTGCCGGTTTAAAAGCCGTAGGGGAAAGTCAGCAAATTCCGCTTGCCTATTTTGATAATAATATTTCTGGCTCCATTCAACTAGTACGGGCAATGGAGCGCGCAGCAGTATTTAATTTAGTCTTTAGTTCATCGGCCACAGTGTATGATGAGGCCAATGTATCACCTTTAAATGAAGACATGCCTACAGGTATGCCAAGTAATAACTATGGTTATACCAAACTGATTGTTGAACAGCTTTTACAGAAATTATCCGTGGCAGATGAACGCTGGTCGATTGCCTTACTGCGTTATTTCAACCCGGTCGGTGCGCATAAAAGTGGTCGTATTGGAGAAGATCCGCAAGGCATTCCGAATAACTTGATGCCTTTTGTTACTCAGGTTGCAGTGGGCCGTCGTGAAAAACTGTGTATTTTCGGCAATGATTACGATACCGTTGACGGCACCGGAGTGCGCGATTATATCCATGTGGTCGATTTGGCCAATGCGCATTTATGTGCCTTGAATAATCGTTTAAATACTCAAGGTTGTCGTGCCTGGAATATTGGAACCGGTCAGGGTTCTTCGGTTTTGGAAGTGGTGAAAACATTTGAAGGGGTCAATCATGTGCTGGTCGCCTATAGCATTGAGCCGCGTCGTGAAGGCGATGTGGCGACTTCATTTGCAGACAATACCCGTGCTGTGCAAGAGTTAGGCTGGAAACCGCAATATACTCTGGAAGATATGCTGGAGGACAGCTGGAACTGGCAGAAGCAGAATCCGAATGGCTATCGCTAAAATGCTTAAAATTGCATGAATAAAAATGGGAGCAAATTGCTCCCATTTTTATGGCGCTTGATCTGGAAGTTTTAACCTTGAATCATCAGGGTTAACTCATTGACATAATCTTGGATTGGTCGTGGTTTTTGATCACGGCGACTTTCAATATTCAAACGCAGTAAAGGTTCGGTATTGGAAGCACGGACATTAAAACGCCATGCACCAAAATCCAGGCTGACCCCGTCCGTATGATCAATGGCAGGATTTTGATCGGCGAAGTGATCAAAAATCTTTTGAATGGTGGCTTGCGTGTTTGCAACTTTAAAGTTGATTTCACCCGAACATGGAAATTTGGCAATCATGCCTTCAACCAGTGAAGATAAAGATTGTCCTGTTTCAGATAATACAGAAATAGCCAACAGCCATGGGATCATGCCGCTGTCACAATAAGCAAAATCACGGAAATAGTGATGAGCACTCATTTCACCGCCGTAAACCGCATTGTGTTCACGCATTTTTTCTTTAATGAATGAGTGACCTGATTTGGATTGAATCGCTTCACCTTTGTATTGTTCAACCACATCAAAGGTGTTCCATACCAAGCGTGGATCATGCACAATTTTTTCACCTGATTGTTTAAGCAAGAACGCTTGTGCCAATAAACCAACGATGTAATAACCTTCAATAAACTGACCTTTTTCATCAAACAGGAAGCAGCGGTCGAAGTCACCATCCCAAGCCAAACCCATGTCTGCTGCATGCTCAATCACGGCATCACGTGTACTGTCACGGTTTTCAACAAGCAGTGGATTGGGGATACCATTCGGGAAGGTACCGTCAGCTTCATGATGAATTTTAATAAATTCTACCGGTACATTGAGTACTTTGAATTTTTCTTCAATTACATCAATCACATGACCTGCTGCCCCATTACCTGCATTCACAACCAGTTTTAAAGGTTTAATTTTTGCAGGATTAATGTAGGTCATCAAATGATCTACAAATTCAGCCAGAATGTTGTATTTTTCAGTGCTACCTTTGACTGCAATATCTGCGAATGAATTGGTTTCAGCCAATGCCTGAATGTCTTTTAGACCAGTGTCTGCACTGATTGGACGTGCATTTTCACGTACCAGTTTCATGCCATTATAATCCATTGGATTATGACTGGCCGTAATTTCAATGCCACCTTGAACATCTAGGTGGAAAGCCCCGAAATAAACTTCTTCAGTTCCAGTCATACCTAAATCGAGTACGTTAACACCTGCATCATTTAAGCCCTTGATGGTCGCTTGTTTAAGATCTTCACTGCTCAAGCGAATATCACAACCGATCACCACTGTTTTAGGTTGATAGATTTGCCCATAAGCTCGACCAATTTTATAGGCTATGTCTTCGTTTAATTCTTCACCTAATTTTCCACGAATATCATAGGCTTTAAAGCAAGTAAGGGGCATGTTGTTTTACTCTTTTTCTTTACAATAAAAAGGCTGGTTACCCAGCCTTATATCAAAATTTATTATTCAACCGTTACCGATTTTGCCAGGTTGCGTGGTTGATCGACATCCGTACCACGTAAGACTGCGACATGGTAAGACAGGAGCTGCACCGGAATACTATAAACAATAGGCGCAAGAACCGGGCTGATACTTGGCACATGAACTACATGTTGGCGGTCTTTTCCTTTAATACCACTGTTTTCATCGGCAAAGACAAACAGTTCACCACCACGGGCCTGAACTTCTTCCATATTGGATTTAAGTTTGTCGAGCATGTCGTCTTGTGGAGCAAGAATCACCACCGGCATGTCATTGTCCACCAGTGCCAATGGACCATGTTTCAGTTCACCTGCTGCATATCCTTCTGCATGAATATATGAAATCTCTTTCAGTTTCAGTGCACCTTCCAAGGCAATCGGGAATTCGGTACCACGACCTAAAAACAGGCAGTGCTGTTTTTCTACAAACAATTCAGATAAACGCAAAATGTCTTTATCTTGTTGTAAGGTATCTAAAATGACTTTAGGGGTATGCCATAAATCAGTGGTAATGGCAGTAATTTGTTCAGCCGAGATACTTTGCTTCACTTGACCAATTTTTAAAACTAACAGCAGAAGTGCAGCAAGTTGCGTGGTAAATGCTTTGGTTGAAGCAACGCCAATTTCAGGTCCAGCCAAGGTTAACAGGCTATGATTGGTTTCACGCACCATAGAAGAGGTAGCCACATTACAAATGGTCATGGTGCTAATGTTTAAATTTTTTGCAGCAGCGCGTTTTTGAGTATCACGCAGTGCAGCCAAGGTATCGGCAGTTTCACCGGATTGAGAAATACATACATACAGTGTGTTATTGACAATCACAGGCGTGCGGTAACGGAATTCGCTGGCAATTTCCACCTGGCAAGGCAGGTCAATCAGCTGCTCAAACCAGTATTTTGCAATCATGCCGGCATGGTAGCTGGTACCACAGGCAATAATTTGCACTTGTTGAATCTTTTCAAAATCAGCAACCGAATTTTTTAAAAAGTCTTCGCGTAAATCGTTGCCATTTAATGCTTGGGAAATGGTCTGCTGAATCGCTTCAGGTTGCTCATAAATTTCTTTGAGCATGTAGTGCTTATATTCACCTTTAGACGCATTGCTGACTGTTGCATCCAGTTCTTTTACTGGACGATTCACCAATTGCCCGTTCACAAACACTTCAATACTATTGCGTGTTAAACGTGCAATATCACCTTCTTCCAGGTAAATGAAACGGTTGGTAATTGGGAGCAGGGCCAGTTGGTCTGAACTAATAAAGTTTTCGCCAATTCCTACACCAATAACAAGTGGCGAACCTTCACGAACAGTAATCAGTTCATCAGGATGATCGGTATGTACGATTCCCAGCGCATATGCACCTTTGAGCTGAGGAACAACCTGTTGAACCGCTTCTAAAAGGCTAGAGGTTGATTTCAATGCATCATTGACCAAATGCGCGACAACTTCGGTATCCGTTTGTGAAGTAAACACATAGCCCAATGCTTCAAGATCATCTTTCAGTTCTTGATAGTTTTCAATAATACCGTTGTGAACCACAGCCACGGTACCTGAAACATGCGGATGGGCATTGTTTTCAGTCGGTTTACCATGCGTTGCCCAACGGGTATGCGCAATACCTAGTGAACCTTCAATATTCGATTCACTCACGGCTTGTTCCAGGTTAATCACTTTACCCACACGACGTTCGCGCAGGACATGACCACCATTAATTAGCGCAACCCCAGCTGAATCATAGCCACGGTATTCAAGGCGCTTCAGGCCTTCAATTAAAATATTGCTAATATTACGTTCTGCAACGCCACCGACAATTCCGCACATATTTATAATCCTCTTATTTTTTCAGTTTTTGGGGGCGTTGATAGTTTTCTTTAGTCACTTGTTTAGATCGTTCAAAGGCCAAACTATTTTCTGCGACATCGCGTGTGATGACTGAGCCAGCACCCACAGTGGCACCATTGCCAATACTGACTGGAGCAACCAGTGAGCTGTTCGAGCCGATAAAGGCTGAATCACCAATAATGGTTTTAAATTTATTGGCCCCATCATAATTGCAGGTAATGGTACCCGCACCAATATTTGAACCTGCACCGACTTCGGCATCACCTAAATAGGTAAAGTGATTGGCTTTAGAGCCGAGGCCAATTGTGGAATTTTTCACTTCAACAAAGTTGCCAATATGCACTTCATTCGCCAGTTTGGCACCTGGACGTAAGCGTGCAAATGGACCGATTTGTGCATCTTCACCAACAATTGCATTATCGAAGATACTGTAGGGTTGAACCTTGGTGCCTGAAGCAATCTTGGTATTCTTAATCACACAGCCGGCACCAATTTCTACATGATCACCCAACTCGCAGTCACCTTCAATGATCACATTGATGTCAATCCGCACATCTTGACCGACTGTAAGATTGCCACGTAAGTCGAAGCGGGTAGGATCAATTAAATGCACCCCTTGCTGCATAAGTTTTTTAGCTTGATCATTTTGAAATTCACGCTCTAGAGCGGCAAGCTGAATACGGTCGTTTACACCTTCAACTTCAAAAGCTAATTCTGGTTCAACCGATGCGACTTCTAAGCCATCAGCAATGGCCATCGCCACGATATCCGTCAGGTAATATTCACCTTGGGCATTTTCATTGCTCAATTTTGGCAACCATTGATGCAATTTGGCGTTGCTGACACAGTAAATTCCGGTATTAATTTCTTTAATTTGACGCTGTGCATCACTTGCGTCTTTATGTTCAACAATGGCCTGAATTTTATTGTTTTCACGTACGATACGGCCATAACCGGTAGCATCAGCCAGGGTTAATGTCACCAGGCCAATTCCTGTTTCACGTGAAACAGTTAACAGCTTTTCTAATGTTTCTTGTGTAATGCAAGGCACATCACCCGATAGAATCAGTGAAACGCCATCGCTAGGAAGAACCGGTAAAGTGACTTTAACCGCATGACCTGTACCCAGCTGTTCGGCTTGTTCTACCCATTGAACATTTTCCTGTGCAAAGGCTTGTTGAACTAAATTACCGCCGTGTCCAAAAATGGTAATAATATTTTTGGCATTTAATTTTTTAGCAGTTTCAATGACATGACCGAGTAGAGGGCGTCCTGCGAGCGGCTGCAATACTTTGGGTAAGCTCGAACGCATTCGAGTTCCTTTACCGGCAGCAAGAATAATCACAGAAGTTGACATAATACACCTTAAAAACTTGGCTTAAGCCATTGAAATGTTGAGGTACACGAGAATACAGATTGCGGCCCAAATGCCAGCAATAATATCGTCAAACATAATGCCGAAACCGCCACCGACTTGACGGTCGATGACACGAATAGGCCAGGGTTTCCAGACATCGAATAAGCGGAACAGGGCAAATCCGACGAGCACCCAAAGCCAGCTCATTTTTGCGAAGTAAATCAGGGGCAGGAAGGTAATCGACTGTCCTGCAAATTCATCCCAAACAATACGGCCATCGTCATGTACGCCCATTACTTTAGCAGTTTGCCCACAAATATAAATGCCAATAAATGACATTAAAATCATGGCAATAATGGAGGCTGTAAAGCCAATTGCAAGCCAGGCAGGAATAAACAGCAATGCAACGGCCGAACCAAAAGTGCCCGGCGCTTTGGGTAACAACCCGGAACCAAATCCAACACCGCAAAAAACGATAAAGCGGTTGTACCAGGACATGTCTTTAAAATGAATCGCAGGTTTATGCAAAGTGTTGATATCCATGAAATTGCAGCGAATGATCTACGCCATCCTGCACAAAAGTTAACTCAGTTTTTTGGTCAATTTGTCCAATTTTGCTAATGTTGACATCTAATTGTTGTTGCAAAAGCTTTTCGTAATTTTGCGGGCTTATTGTAAAGCATAACTCATAGTCATCGCCACCCGCGAGAGCATATTGCCATTGCTGTTCTTGAGTTAAATTTTGTAAATCTGGACTGATTGGTAGCTGATTTAATTCAAGCGTGGCGCCGACTTTTGATGCTTTTAAAATATGGCCCAAATCTTGTGCTAATCCATCAGACACATCTATCATGCTGGATGCCAGGCCTTTTAACTTTTGACCGAGCTGACAACGTGGCGTTGGATAATCCAGACGCTGTTGTAGCGGATGTCCTAAATTGTGCAAAGCAAATGCAGCATCACCGACTGTGCCAGAGACACAGACATAATCACCGACTTGTGCGCCTGAGCGTGTGATGGCTTTGCCGGTTTCTATCCAGCCAAGTGCTGTGACAGAAATGGTGAGATGAGGACTTTGGGTGGTATCGCCACCAATTAAACTCACCCCAAATTGATCGCAGCAATCATATAAGCCCTGACTAAAGCCTTTGAGCCAGTCATGATCAATTTGGGCTAGGCTCAATGCCAGTAAAATGCTCTGCGGTTTGGCACCCATCGCGGCAATGTCAGATAAATTGACAGCGACAGATTTCCAGCCAATGGCATGCGGATTGGTATCGAGAGGGAAGTGTCGTCCAGCAACCAGAGTATCGGTACAAATCACCAATTGTTGCTGTGGAGGAGGGGTGAGCAAGGCTGAGTCGTCACCGACACCTAAATCGACAGATGAATTGTTCTGCCGATTAAAATAAGTATCAATGATCGAGAACTCAGCCATACAACAAATCTACTGAAAAATTAGTCGGCTTGTTGCTTTTCTGCTGCACGTAAGCTGGTTGCTAAACGGTCCAATACACCATTGATGTATTTATGGCTGTCTGCACCGCCAAAGTGTTTAGCAAGCTCAATCGCTTCGTCTAAAACAACACGGTAAGGAACTTCAAGATGGTCTTTGAGTTCATACGCACCGAGACGAAGGGTTGCAAGTTCAACGCCATCAAGGGCGCTCACTTCGCGGTCAAGCACAGGGATTAAGAGCGCATCCAATGCTTCATGATTGGCAACCACTTGAGTCAACAATTCATGATAATAGCCGAGATCCACTTTGTGCATGGCATTTTCCACACGTGTACGTGCTTCAATCTCATGTACCGGATTGTGGCTCATCTGCCATTCATAAATTCCTTGTACAGCAAAACGACGTGCTTTGCGTTTTGCTGCATAAGTTGCTTGAAGTGTTTGCGACATAGCGTTAAATAGCCTTTAACAAGTTAACCATTTCAATTGCAGTAAGGGCAGCTTCACCACCTTTATTACCTGCTTTTGTACCCGAGCGTTCAATCGCTTGTTCAATACTATCCGTAGTCAATACACCATTAATTACTGGTAAGCCAGTGTCCAGACCAACCACGCCTAAACCTTTGGCACATTCACCAGCAACAAAATCGAAGTGAGGCGTGCTACCACGAATCACTGCGCCAAGGGCAATAATTGCATCAAAACGATCTGAAGCGGCAAGTTTTTTAGCCACTACTGGAAGTTCCCAGGCGCCAGGTGCGTGAACAACGGTGATATTATCCTCTGATACACCATGACGTTTCAATGTATCAATTGCACCTTCTAATAGATGTTCTACAACAAAACTATTAAAACGACCCACTAAAATCGCATAACGGCCTTCGCTAGCGAGATGTAACATACCTTCAATACGGCGAATTGCCATAGCAACCTCGATTATTTCTGTGTTGTTTGATTTGCGGTGATGTATTCCACCACTTCTAAGTTAAAACCTGATAGTGCATTAAAACGTAAAGGTGAGCTGAGCAGCTTCATTTTCTCTACGCCTAAATCACGTAAAATCTGTGCGCCGACACCAATGGTTTGGTATTGCTGAGATAGCGCAGCATTTGATTTGGTTGGTTTTGGCGCACTTAAACTTTCCAGCGCAGGACCTAGATCCTGTAAATGGCGTTGACCAATCCACACCAATACACCGCGATCACTATCTGCAATAGTTTTCAGCGCTTTATCTAAATTCCAGGCAGGTTCGCCATCTTGCTTGTTGATTTTAAGCAAGTCACGTGCCGGACTAAAACCATGCACACGTACAGTGGTCACACCTTGTTTCGGTTCGCCTTTTACCAGGGCCAAATGAATATCTGGGTTACCAATTTCACGGTAACGGAATAATTCAAAAGTACCATATTCAGTATCTAAGGTTTGTTGATCCAGACGTTCAACGGTCTGTTCATTGGTCATGCGGTAATGGATTAAATCCGCAATAGTCCCGATTTTTAGACCATGTTTTTCTGCGAAAACTTCAAGGTCAGGACGGCGTGCCATGCTGCCGTCTTCATTAATAATTTCACAAATCACAGAAGCAGGTTCAAGACCCGCAAGACGAGATAAGTCACAGCCAGCTTCAGTATGGCCAGCACGATGCAATACGCCACCTGGCTGAGCCATTAATGGAAAGATATGGCCTGGCTGAACGATATCTGCCGGTTTTGCATGTGCCGCAACCGCAGTTTGAATGGTGTGCGCACGTTCAGCAGGGGAAATACCTGTTGAAATGCCTTTTGCAGCTTCGATTGATAACGTGAAGTTAGTACCGTGTTGTGCACCGTTCGCATCAACCATTAAAGGCAGGTTGAGCTGCTGACAACGGTCGCGACTCAAGGTCAGGCAAACCAGACCACGGGCGTGCGTGATCATAAAATTGATGTCTTCAGGACGTACGTGAGTTGCAGCAATGACCAGGTCGCCTTCATTTTCACGATCTTCATCATCCATCAGGATAACCATTTTTCCTGCACGGATATCTGCTACAAGCTCTTCAACTGTATTGAGCGGCATCAATCTTCACCTTCTTGTTGTCTTGAACGACATTTTGCTTACATTGATTGTTGCATAGTCTACCGTTTTTTTACGATGTTTGCCTATGCTTATTGGTTTCCATTCATGGTTCATTGTTATACACAGTGCCTGAACAGTTGAAAAGGGGACTTTATTTTAAAAAGCAGCGATTATGCTGAATCTTTAAGCAGTTGAAATACATAAATAATGACAAGCTTATGCAAAATGATGCTGATTTGTTGGGTTACGTACGCTACCGGTATAAAAAAAGCCCTAATCTTTCGATCAGGGCTTTTTTGAATCTGGAGCGGGAAAGGAGACTCGAACTCCCGACCCCAACCTTGGCAAGGTTATGCTCTACCAACTGAGCTATTCCCGCGGAGTCTATAAAGTTTTTTAAGTGAAAAAACTAAATGAAAAAATTTTGAGCGGGAAAGGAGACTCGAACTCCCGACCCCAACCTTGGCAAGGTTATGCTCTACCAACTGAGCTATTCCCGCATGCCGTGTATAATACATTATGCAAAAATAGGGTCAATAACTTTGTGAAAAAACTTGTATCAATTGCATAAAATAAAACCATTTTGTCCATGTTTGCTGATTTTCTAAACAAGATTGAGATTGGAAATCCGACTTTTCGCTTGAAATGGATAAATGATTGCTGTGACGGGCACGAAGATTGAATCGGAACACGTTATACTGAAGCCAAAGATTGAGTTATTTGGGAGTGTTATTGTGAATATAGAACAGCAACTGATTCAGTGCCTGCAAGATTTGTCGCCGCTGCATTTAGAGGTGGTGAACGAATCATCGGGTCATGGCGGCTATTTCCCCGGTAAAGAATCACATTTTAAGGTGATTGTGGTCAGTGACATTTTCCAAGGCTTACGTTTAGTACAACGTCATCAAAAAATCTATGCGGCTGCTGGGGACTTGCTAGCTCCCGAGCGTATTCATGCACTGGCAATTCATGCTTTTGTGCCATCGGAATGGCAAGGACAAGCAACACCCAGTCCTGAATGTGCGCATGCACCAAAAGTTGAATAAGAAGGAAGATTAAACAATGGATTTGCAGTTAACCGTTAAAATTGTGCATATGATTGCCGTGACCCTGTTAATTGGGGCAATCATTGCACGTGGTTTGACTTTATTTGTTGGGGTACGGGGTAATCAACCGAATCCGGTGGCACGGAAACTTTTGGTGGCATGGCAGCATCTGGCTATGACGGTCATCATTTTGACCGGGCTAACTTCTTTGGTAATTAAGCATTTTGAAGTGCAGCCCTGGTTCTATGCCAAAATTGTGTTGTTCCTGGTATTACTGTCATCTTTAATTAAAACCTATAAAAAAGATGACAGCATTTTATTGGTACAACGTCGCGCAGGTTTGACCATTGCGGTGGTTACGTTGATCGCCCTCATCAGTCTGGTGATGATTAAGCCGAATTTTGGTTAATTGTTAGACATAATTATTCTAGTCGCAAGGCGTGTAGGTTAAACTGCAATTCATAGATAACTATAAATGATAGGGGATTCCAATGCTGATACGTGTGGTTTTTAATCAAAAAGGTGGGGTAGGCAAGTCCAGTATTGCAGTGAATTTGGCGGCAATTAGTGCACATCAAGGTTTGAAAACCTTGCTGATTGATCTCGATCCACAAGCCAATTCCAGTCAATATCTATTGGGGGATGATGCGACCTATACGGTAGATAAACCGGCGCTGGAACCGAATATTGAAAACTATTTTGAAGAAGTGCTGGGCACGACCCAAAGCAAGGGGCTTTTAGGCAATGCCATTGGTTCTATTTTAAAGAGCCGTGATAAAGGTCTGGAGCGCTATGTGCACCAATCCCCTTTTAAAAATCTGGATGTGATTCCTGCAAGTCCCACTTTGGGTGCACTGGCATATGCCTTAGAGTCAAAACACAAGATTTATAAATTACGTGATGCCTTGCAACAATTGGAAGGGCAGTATGACCGGGTTTATATCGATACTCCGCCTGCGTTTAACTTCTTCACGCTATCGGCGCTGATTGCAGCCAGTCGCGTGCTGATTCCTTTTGATTGTGACGTATTTTCCAAACGCGCTTTGCAGACCCTGATCGAAAATGTCATTGAAACTCAAGATGATCATAATGACCGACTGGAAATTGAAGGGATTGTGGTCAACCAGTTTCAGGCACAGGCCAAATTACCGCGTGAAGTGGTGCAACAGCTCAAAGATGAAAGCTTGCCGGTGTTAGATAGCATGTTGCCGCCTTCCATCTTAATGAAAGAATCACATCTGAAAAATCAGCCTTTAATCCATTTGGCAACCGATCATAAATTGACGCAAGCCTATCAATCGTTGTTCAATGAAATTGAGCATATATAAGTATTGAGATTTCTCATGAAAACGATTTATCTAAGCCTCCTTCTGGGAAGTACGGTCTTATTGGGTGCCTGTGCAACGACGGTGAAACCGAGCTATGTTTCTCCGACCCAGTATCAAGCACTCAATTGCCAGCAATTGCAAAGTGAATATAACCGTATTCAGCAATATATCGACAATGGTGTGCAAGCACCAAAACGCACTGGCGTCGGTGTAGGTGTCGGTGTGGGCGGCGGTTGGGGCAGTCATGGCGGTTGGGGAATTGGCCCGAGTGTTTCGGTAAATATGGGACAATCTTCAAATACCAAAAATACTGAACTGGCACGTTTATTGGGTGAGCAAGAAGCAGTAGTGCAGGCGGCGCAATTCAAAAATTGCCCTATTATTGTTCGCAAGAAAGTTCAATAATTCATCAATTTATCACGCTGTTGGGGTACTGTACCCGACAGCAGGGTGATAAAATATTAGCAAAATGTTTCAATATAAATATTATTAATATCAACTGGTTGTTATTTTTTAATGTAATCTTTAAACGCATCAGGTGATGTTTTTTTATCGAGAAATACTTGTCACTTTTTATCGGTTTCATATAAGGTGTGCCCCAGTTTAAGGGTGATATCAGGCAGTTATGATCGAGAGTTGGCTTTTTGTATTGGCAGTGATTGCGGTGCTGATGATTCCGGGTCCGACCAATGCATTACTTGCAAGCTCGGCACATCAACAAGGGATTGCCAAAACCAGCCTGTTTATTCCGGCAAAATTGCTTGGCTATTTTTATGCCATTAATTTGTGGGCATTACTCATTCATTTGTGTGGTCCAGTCTGGCCGAACTTTATTCATATCCTGCATTTTTGTAGCGCCATTTATGTGGTGTGGCTGGCCTTTCATTTATGGAAAGCTTCAGATTTAGAAAAGCATAATCAACGTCATCATTCGATCCGACCTCGGCAACTGTTCTTTTCAACGTTTAAAAATCCCAAAGCATTGTTGTTTGCTGCGGGTGTGCTACCGCTTGAAACCTGGAACAATCCGACTAATTTTGTGTTGGTATTTGCGGCGTTCAGTTTGGTGCTGTTGCCTACGGCAGTGTTCTGGATGTCTTTTGGGCGTGCAATTTTGGCAGGTCAGTCCAGTCAAATAAAAGCCGATCTGTTATATAAAGGATCGGCCATGTTACTCATTATGTGTATGTTGCCTGTAGTGGTTCGATTTTTTTAATTTTTATTTCACATACCACACAGGAGTTTAAGCGGTCTTTTTCAGCTTTTGGCGAATAAAACCAATGATACCCGGCAAGACACTAATAATAATGATGCCAAAAATCAGATGGGTAAAATTGTCTTTGACAATTGGCATATTGCCAAATAGATAGCCCAGAGTCACAAAGGAACCGACCCAGCAAATGGCACCAATCACGTTAAAACTCAGGAAATATTTATAATTCATATGGCCTGCACCGGCGACAAATGGGGCAAAGGTACGGGCAAAAGGAACAAAACGTGCAAAAATAATGGTTTTACCGCCGTGTTTTTCAAAGAATTTTTGCGTATAGGTTAAATGCTTTTTATTAATGAATCGTGATTCAATTTCAAATACACGCGGCCCAATAAATTTACCAATATGATAATTCAGGGTATCGCCCAATACTGCTGCAGCAAATAGCAAGATGACCAGTACATAAGGATTCATTGCCCCTGTAGACGCCGCCAATGCCCCTGCAGCGAACAGCAGGCTATCACCCGGCAGGAATGGCATCACCACCAAACCGGTTTCCACAAAAATAATCAAGAAGAGAATGGCATAAATCCACACGCCGTAATCGGTGATAAATTCGAGCAGATGGGCATCAACGTGTAAGATAAAATCAAGCAGTTCCATGGCGCTACAGACAGCAAAAATGTGCTGAAATCCTAGCAGTCTGGGGCATGAAAGTCAGTACCAAAAAGAAAATTAATTGCATTTTCATCCTTCCCTTTTTTCGCAACGATTTATCTTACAAATTATTTATTGACCCTGATAAAAACAGGCTTAGGATGAAGAGGTCATTAAAACAAAAATCAAAAGGTGACCTCATGTTTAATCCTAATATGACAATAAAAAATTTACTTCAAGGCTCACAAACCGATGCTTTTACCAGCTTGGTTGCGCGTGTGCTAATTGCTTATATTTTTCTGGCTTCGGGCTGGATGAAAATCAATGCTTATGCTGCAACGGGTGGGTATATGGAGTCTAAAGGTGTTCCGGCCAGTCTGCTGCCTTTGAGTATCCTGGTCGTCGCTGGCGGTGGTCTGGCCTTGCTTTTTGGTTTCCAGGCCCGCCTGGCTGCCTTGGGCTTAGCCATTTTTACCTTTATTTGTGGCTTTATTTTCCACGGCACCGGGACTCCGGATGATGCCATTCACCTGATGAAAAATATTGCCATGACTGGTGGACTATTGTTCCTGATGTTGCACGGTGCAGGTAAATTCAGTGTAGATGACATGCTAGAGAGACCATCACCAGAATTGAGGAAAATAGAAGGCTAATTCTAGTTTGTACAGGCCTTTTTGTAATTACATAAAAGCTGTGCACAGTACATAAAAGCTGCGTACAAATTGCCAGAACTTTGCTTCAATAAAGCTTGATGAAGCTACCAAGGTGGAGTCAGTCATGAAGCAAATGTTATGGGTAATTTTTATCTCTGGTGTAATGTTTTCTACAGCATCCTGGGCGGGTAAAAGTGATCAGATGATCGTGAATGAAGCTACCCAAAATATGGTAACGGTTGCGGAAGCAAAACAGCTGGCAGATGAAACTGCAGTGACCTTATCCGGCGTTATTGTCAAACGAATACGGGGCGATCATTTTGAGTTCAAAGATGGTTCCGGTTCAATTGACATTGAGGTAGATGATGATTTCTGGAAACCGATGGGCTTAAAAGCCGATGATCAGGTGAAAGTGATGGGTGAAGTGGATACCCAGAGTGGCCAATCCACCAACATCGATGTCGTTAAAATAGAAAAACTGGCAAATCGTAAGGATCAATGGCTTTGGTATAATCAAAACTAAGCTGCAAAATTTTACTTAATCACCAAAGTTTTAGAGAACATACGGCAAGATCAGACTGATGGAGTGGGCCAATATCTATCAGGACGATATTGAACGATATCCAAATCGTGAAAATAGAAAAATGCTAAAACAACAAGGCATCCACAGGGGTGCTTTGTTGTGCCAGAAATATAATGCAATCAACGAATTGAAAGCCTTGTGCGAATAGTGTGCTTAATGCGCCGAAAAATGATAGAATGCAGCGCTTATTTCGTTTGCCTTGCATAGTTGTTTGTCATGACTACCAATACTCAAATCACTGAAGACCGCATCCTGATCCTAGATTTCGGTTCTCAATACAGTCAGCTGATTGCACGTCGTGTACGTGAAGCTGGCGTATATTCTGAAATGTATGCCTATGACATGTCTGAAGAAGACATTCGCGCATTTAAACCAAACGGTATCATCTTGTCGGGTGGTCCGGAAAGTGTTCATGAAGAAGGTAGTCCACGCGCACCTGAAGTTGTATTTAACTTGGGTGTACCTGTATTGGGTATTTGCTATGGCTTACAAACCATGTCTGAACAGCTTGGCGGTAAAGTAGAGCCAGGTACAGTACATGAATTTGGTTATGCTGCGGTTGACGTTTTAGTTCGTGACCAGCTTCTTGGTGATTTAAACGATGGTGACAACAAACTCAATGTTTGGATGAGCCATGGCGATAAAGTCAGTGCAATTCCAGAAGGTTTTTCTGTTACTGCCAGCACACCAAGCTGTCCATTTGCAGCAGTAAGCGATGAAAAACGCCGTTTCTATGGCGTACAGTTCCACCCGGAAGTGACCCATACTGCTAAAGGTGCCGAGTTATTGTCTAACTTCGTACACAGCATCTGTGGTTGCCGTAATCTTTGGAACTCTGAAAATATTATCGACCTTCGTGTTGAACAGTTACGTGAACAAATTGGCGACCAAAAAGTATTGCTTGGTCTTTCAGGTGGCGTAGATTCATCTGTAGTTGCTGCGCTTCTTCATAAAGCCATTGGCGATCAATTGACTTGCGTATTTGTAGATAACGGTTTGCTTCGTTTGAACGAAGGTGAACAAGTGATGGACATGTTTGCGAAAAACATGGGTATCCGTGTGATTCGTGCCGATGCTGAAAACCGTTTCTTGTCTGCTCTCGCAGGTGAAGTTGACCCTGAGAAAAAACGTAAAATCATTGGTCGTGAGTTCATTGAAGTCTTTGCTGAAGAGGCACGTAAGCTTGATGGCGTAAACTTCCTTGCTCAAGGTACGATTTACCCGGACGTGATTGAATCTGCTGCAACTAAAAACGGTAAGGCACACGTAATTAAATCACACCACAATGTGGGCGGTTTGCCGGAAGATTTAGCATTTGAACTGGTTGAGCCAATCCGTGACTTGTTTAAAGATGAAGTACGCCGTTTAGGTACCACTTTAGGTTTACCGCACGAAATGCTTTATCGTCATCCGTTCCCAGGTCCAGGTTTGGGCGTGCGTATTTTGGGTGAAGTGAAAAAAGAATATGCCGACATTCTTCGTCTGGCTGATGACATCTTCATGCAAGAACTTCGCGCTAGCGGTTGGTATGACAAAACGGCTCAAGCCTTCGCTGTATTCCAACCAGTTAAATCGGTTGGTGTCGTGGGTGATGGTCGTCGTTATGCATGGGTGATTGCACTTCGTGCCGTTGAAACTGTTGACTTCATGACAGCACGTTTTGCGCATCTTCCATATGAATTGGTAGACAAGATTTCAACGCGTATCATGAACGAAATTAAAGATGTTTCACGTGTAGTATATGACGTGTCATCTAAGCCACCAGCGACAATTGAGTGGGAATAATTTTCTAAAGAAAATTATATAAAAAAGAGCGCTTAGGCGCTCTTTTTTATATAATTATTAAAAATTAAATGCTTAAAGAGAATTAGAATGTCATTGCCTACTTATGATCAACTCATGCTGCCACTTATGAAGTTATTAGCAGAGCAGGAAAGGGCAATAAAAATTTCTGAAGCAGCTGAATTACTTGCACAACGTTCGAAGTTATCTGAAGAAGATTTAAATAAGTCACTTCCAAGTGGGAAAAATATTTTTAAAGATCGAGTATCTTGGGCGAAAACGTATTTAGTTAAAGCTGGTCTAATTAGACAGCCACAAAGAGCATTTTGTGAAATTAGTGATTTAGGTAAAACAATAGATTTAAATAATTTATCCGCTATAACGAATGAGTTTTTAGCCCAGTTTGATGGTTTTTCTGAGTTTAAATTAGGACGAGCTGAAAATTTAGATATGATTCACTCTACAGAAAAGAGTTTTGTCGCATTAAACCTAAATAAAAATAATAAGGTGAACAGTACACCTGAAGAAATTATTCAAACAACCACTGAATTACTTTTATCAAATTTGAAAACAGACTTGTTGAAGCTGGTTAAAGAAAATAGCCCATCATTTTTTGAAAAGCTTGTGGTCGATTTACTTGTTGAAATGGGTTACGGAGGATCACATCAAGATGCAGCACAAGCCATTGGTAAAACGAATGATGGTGGTATTGATGGAATAATTAGCGAGGACCGTTTAGGACTCGATAAAATTTATATTCAGGCCAAACGTTGGGAAAATACAGTTGGTCGTCCTGATATTCAGCAATTTAAAGGTGCATTGGCTGATCAGGTTGCCAAGAAAGGCGTATTTATTACCACATCCAATTTCAGTAAGGAAGCAATCGAATCCGCCAGGAAATCAGGAATTGTTCTAATAGATGGTGACAAACTCACATCACTGATGATTGAATTTGGTTTGGGTGTGCAAGTCGAGCGCAGTTTTCATATTTATAAAATCGACCAAGACCGTTTTGATGAAGATAATTTTTAATTATTCATGCGTATAAATTGCCACCTGATTGCGTCCATTTTTCTTGGCTTGATAGAGTGCAATATCGGCGTTTTTAATCAGCAGGTTTAAATCACTTTGATTCGGCTGCAGTTGGGATACCCCAATCGACACACTGAAATTAAAGAAGCACTTATCTTTAACACAAATTTGATGGCTTTCAATTTTTCGACATAAGCGGTTGGCAATGTTCATCGCATCTTCCAGTGTAGTATCGGGTAGCAAAGCAATAAACTCTTCACCCCCAAAACGGGCCAGTACATCGCTATGACGCATTTCCCGGCGCGTAATATCAGCCAGTACCCGCAGCACTTCATCTCCCACATCATGGCCATAAGTATCATTAATATTCTTAAAAAAGTCGATATCAAACATCAATAGACAGGTTAAATTATATTTGGGCCATTGCTGTATGCTCTGTTCGGCCAATTGTAAAAATTGTCGGCGGTTATACAGCTGGGTCAGTTCATCCGTATGCGCCATTTCAGTTAAGGTGTAATAGTTCCAGTCATTGAGTAACACCCGCAAAAAATTACGTTTTGAATTTAAGGTGTTATTCCAGCTGATATACATGCTGAGCAATAAAACCGGCGCGTAAATGAGTGAAAATAAAATCAGTTCCTGGACGCTGACTAACCTGAATACGCCATTAAAAATCACAGCACTAATCAGCAGGGAACTAAAAATGGAATTACGAAAAGATACCTGTATGCATAAATTGCCCAATAAAATAAAAATGATGCTGGCGTAGAGATACGTATTCACAACGGGACTCTGCGATAAATACAGCAGTTCAAGCCATATTGCTGCTGCAGCTGCAACAGAAGCCGGTAACAGACTATCCAGAATTTTAATATTCTTGCAGTAGCGGAAAGCCAGCCAGTTGACCGACAGTGCCAAGATGACAAGACTGAGCCGTGCAATACCAGACAGCATGCCAATGTCCGGTAATAAAACCCAATCGACAAAGAAATAGCCTAAAAAAGTCAGCTGACCAATAAAATTGACGCATTTTAAAAACTGTCGTTGGTGCTTATTTTGATAGTCCAGATAGTATTGTTGAAATTGTTCCGGAATACGGGTGCTAGGATATTCTAGTTGTTGTTCTATCTGTTTTTGATTGGCGAGCGTACACAGCCGCTTGGGTAAAATGGCAGTTCCGATATTTGAATATTTATCTTCATTGTTCCCAATATGATTATATTCTTGATTTTCAGAGTAATGAAACTTTTCCTGCTGTCCCTGGGACATGATTATCCTCTTCTTATAGCAGATTGGTCAGGGGGAAATAGTATGCTGAGGAAAAATATCTGTATACAGAAGATACAGTGAGTGACAGCCATAATTGTGACAAAAAATTATTTTTCTATAAAATTCATATGAATAGGCTATAAATAGTTAATAATTTACAGCGCTTAAACCTTGTTTTTCGAAGAAAATTTCAAAAATAACATTGTCCTATACATGGTATTCAGCGTATTAACTTAACTATAGGCTGAATGACGAAGAATCTATATGATTTATGACAATAGATGAGAACTTACAACAACAGTCGCGTTCATGAAATTCAGGATAGGAATATGACCAATAGCAACTATACAGAGCTTTCCAATTCGGACGATTGTGAAAAATATATCAATCAGTTTATTCAGGAATTTCCTTTACGTAGTGCGGAAATTGGGCAGGGCACCGTAATTAAGCGCGCATTGCCAAGCCGGCATAAACGTTTAATTGGAGCCTGGTGCTTTCTGGATCATGCGGGTCCGGCGGTTTTTCCTCAAGGCGATGGTCTGGATGTGGGGCCGCATCCGCATATTGGCTTGCAGACTTTTACCTGGATGATTGAAGGCACCATGATGCATACCGACAGCTTGGGTAGCAAACAGCTGATTCGTCCCAAACAGGTCAATTTAATGACTGCAGGGTATGGGATTTCCCATACCGAAGTGGCACCGGAAAGTGAAACCCATATGCATGCTGCCCAGCTCTGGATTGCCTTGCCGGATGACAAGATCAATATGGCTCCACGTTTTGATCACTATCCGGAACTGCCAGTGGTGGAAAAAGATCAGGTTGAATTTACTGTATTGGTAGGTGAGTTTTTACAAACCCGGTCCCCGGTCGAAGTACATACCGAATTACTGGGTGTGGATTTAACCGCACAGGAATCCACCACCACCCGAATTCAATTGAATCCAAAATTTGAATATGGCTTTATGGCGCTGGAGGGTGCTGCTGAAGTCAATGGTCATGAACTGACTGAAGACAACATGGTGGTGCTGGAGCCAGGTATGACTGAAATCGAAATCCGGTTGCACAAAGGCAGTCGTGTACTGTTGTTGGGTGGCGAACCTTTCGAGTCACCCATATTACTGTGGTGGAATTTTGTCGGGCGGACTCAGGAAGAGCTTTGCCAAGCCCGTGACCACTGGATTACTCAGCATGAACGTTTTGGTACGATTCCTGACTATCCGGGACCCCGCCTGGAAGCACCCGCATTTCCCGATAAAATGCGTGCCTCAAAATAACAATAAAACTTAGGATTGTGGATATGGCAATTATTGCAAATGCAGAAGTACAGAGCCTGGCTGAACCCTGGTCAGGTGAAGTGAAAAGCGGAAAACACCAGTATATTACCGATAAACCGGAATCCTTTGGCGGGCAGGATTTAGGGCCTGCACCTTATGACCTGATTTGTTCCGGCCTGATTTCTTGCACCATGATTACCTTGCGCATGTATGCCAGTCATAAAGGCATAGAATTAGGTCAATTTTCTGTGGAAGCCGATTTTAATGCCAATAAAGAAGGCAAAGAATGGATTGAGCGCCGTTTGTCTTTTGCCCAGCCATTATCGGATGAACTGAAACAAAAAGTTTTAGAGATCAGCAGTAAAACACCAGTCACCAAAACATTGTTGCGCAGTCTGGAAATTAATACGGTTCTGCTTTAAATCCAACCCGATACCGATGACATTTTGTCCAAAGCAAAATATCATTTTTTAAGACCATCAGTTATGATCAAAATATAAAAATAGAGGTCAAAAAATAATGATTACACTGCACCACTTAGATCAGTCACGCTCTTTTCGAATTTTATGGGCTTTAGAAGAACTGGCTCAAGATTACGAGGTTAAGTTTTATAAACGGTTACCCACCTTTGCCGCACCGCCTGAATTAAAACTGGTTCATCCTTTGGCTAAAGCCCCGATCTTGACCGATGAGGATCAGACCATTGTTGAATCGGCAGTGATTTTGCAGCATCTGCAAGAAAGCTATGATATGGCGCAGAAATTTAAACCGAAGGCCAAAAAGGATCAGCAACAGTACCGCTACTGGATGCACTATGCCGAGGGTTCGTTAATGCCATTATTGCTGATGCAACTGGTGATGAACAATGTCCCCAAACATGTCCCTTGGCTGATTAAGCCGGTTGCACACAAAATTACTTCGGGCGTGAAGGCGGGATTTATTCACCCGCGTTTAAAAGATCATATTGCTTACTTGGAAGATTATTTATCCAAGCATGAATATTTTGCCGGATCATTTTCCTTTGCCGATATTCAGATGTGGTTTCCACTTGATGCCATTCAATCCAGAGCCTCGGGTTCATATCCGCATATCGCCCAGTATCTGAAACGTCTTGAGGAACGGCCTGCCTTTCAGCGAGCCAGGTTTAAGGAACAAGGTCTGACTTAATACAGGCAGGTCTAGCAGAGTTTGTACAGGCGTTCTTTAGGGAAAATGACTTTAAAAGTCGAGCCTTCATTCTCTTTGGATTCAATTTCCAGATGTGCGCCGTGTTGCATCAGCACATGTTTTACAATAGCCAGACCTAAACCGGTTCCTCCAGTTTGACGGCTACGGGCGCTATCGACCCGATAGAAACGTTCGGTTAAACGTGGCAAATGTCTAGGGTCAATCCCGATGCCGGTATCTTGAACGGTAAAGATGCCGTGTTCACCATCATCATGCCAACCCATGGTGATGGTTCCGCCTTTAGGGGTGTACTTAATGGCATTGGTAATTAAGTTACTAAAGGCACTGGCCAGCTCGGTCTCGGAACCGATCAGGTCGCAATGGCTGTCAATGTCGAGATTGAGCGCATGGTGATAGTCGACATTATAGGCCTGCGCATCATCAAACAGCTGGTTCATCAGACTTGGCATTTCAATAATCTGGTTTTTCGCGATTTTTTTGTCATTTTCTAAACGCGACAATAGCAATAAATCATTCACCAGGGCGTTCATGCGCTTGGTTTGCGCCTGCATCTGGTCGAAGGCACGTTTCCAGCGCGGATTTAAATCTTCCTGATCGGTAAAGGTTTCAATATAACCGCTGAGTACCGTAAGCGGTGTACGTAATTCATGGGAAATATTGTCGACAAAATCTGTGCGCATCTGTTCCAGATTATGCATGCGGGTGACATCGTAGGCCACCAATAAGCGGCTTTCTCCACCAAAACGGGTCATTTTGACTTGCACATAATGGTCTTCAAAGGCAGAAGATTTCATTTTCAGGCCATCAGGCGCTTGATCTATATGATTGAAATATTCAATAAAACTGGGCTGACGCAGAATGGTCAAAATATTGCGACGACGGTCGAGTGGTTGAATACCAAGTAATTTTTCTGCAGCGGGATTCCACCATTCAATTTGATGCAGTTCATCAATTAAAACCACAGCTTCAGCCAGCGCTACCAGTGAAGATTGAGCCCGGTCAATCAGGCCGACCATTTCTGCCTGGACAATACGTTCCTGACGCTGCGAACGGTAGACATTAAACAGCAATGCACCCCAGATGCCATTTAAATTGGGTGGCACATCATAAGGGCGATTGGAAATCCACTCATTGACCAGATACAGCGAGCGTAATTGCAAGGCAAAAAACACCGCAAAGGCGATTAAAATAAAAATCCAGAAGTACCCAATTCCTACACCGATTAAACCTGAGATCAGCAATAAAAAGACCAGCAGACGTAAATCTTGCTTGGCAAAGGTCCATAAACTGCTGTAACGGAACTGTTTATGTTCTCGCGCAAGTTCGGGGATGGGGTAGGGTTCATACATAAAAAGTGATTTACCTGAAAATAACTAGCCTAAAGCCACATCTGCACGGGTAGAAAAACGGTAACCTGTACCACGAACGGTTTGTACATAACGATCGGCACCATATGGTTCCAGCACTTTACGCAAACGGCGGATATGTACATCAATGGTACGGTCTTCAATATATACGTTACCACCCCAAACCTGATCCAGCAATTGCGCCCGGGTATAAGCCCGTTCCGGATGGGTCATGAAGAAGGCTAGCAAACGGTATTCGGTTGGCCCCATCTCTAAAATATTTTGACCATGACTGACACGCTGACTGACCGGATCCAGTATCAGACCATTGGCATCAATGGTTTTTTCGCCGCTTAGGGCATTGGCACGACGTAACACGGCCTTAATGCGGGAAACCAGTTCACGGGTGGAAAAAGGTTTGGTCATGTAGTCATCGGCACCGGCATCCAGACCTTGCACTTTATGGTCTTCTTCAGCACGGGCCGTGAGCATGATCACCGGAATTTCAGATAAGGTTTCATCACGTTTTAAACGGCGACACAGATCTACACCGCTGACACCACCCGGTAACATCCAGTCGAGTAAAACAAGCGCAGGACGTTGATCTACAATCATCTGGTGGGCTTGTTTTGCATCTTCGGCTTGTAAACACTGAAAGCCTGCCATATCTAAAGAAGTATGAATCATCTCTCGAATGGGAAGTTCGTCATCGACGATTAATATATAGTCATTCACAACGCAATATCCTATTTGATGTTAACGGTGAACCGTTTTTTATTTATGACAGGCTTATTACAAAGATTAATTATGACAGTATCATTGCAGAAAAGGCAGTTCGGCCTATTTTCGCAAAAAATTGTGACAATTTTAATGTCATAAAATGAAGAATTTAAAATAAATCAGTTATATAAATATATTAAATTCAAGGTGTTGAATATTTTTTAACAGCTTTGTAAAAGCAGCTGCTTTTGCTCATATTTTTTCTTTTTCCGAAAAAGTCTCCAGCAGCGATAAGAAAACGATACTGCAAGAAGAGAGGACATCCTCCAGCGAGGGTTTAAAATCACTGACCACCCAGCGGATGGCGATTTGCGTGACATAGCCATTTAAACCAGTCGAAATCATCGAAATTTCACGTTCAGAGCGGTTAATGTTCGGCATCATCAGCATGACAAAAGCATGAATCATACGGTCAAACCGCAACATGGTTTCATGGATGGTGGCCTGGTTATGCAGTTCTTGCACCAGCATGGCATCAATATAAATAATCCGCGCCATAGGTGGATTGTCTTTTAAGGTGGTGAGCAGGGCCGTGAGACCCGCTTCGATCATTTTTTTTGGATCGGTCGAGGCCTGCATAATGGCCTGCATGACATTGTGCTGCAACTGGTCAATTAACTTTAAAAAAATGGTTTGAAAAAGTTCTTCACTTTTCTTAAAGGATTCATAGAAATAGCGTTCGGTTAACTTGGCTTCATTACAAATATCTTTCACAGTAACTGCAAAAAAACCATGCGTACCATAGGCTTCAATCCCGGCCTCAATCAATTTTTCACGCCGTGCCTGTTTACGTTCGGTTAAGGACATGCCTTTAAATTGACGTTCTTTGGTTTTTGCCGTTTTTTTTTGATTTTCTTCGAAACTTTTGTGCTGTTCAGTCATAAATGTGGTGTGCCAAATGAAATCGAGATTTTGCTCTATATTAACAATAATTTATCTCTATACCTATGCGTAAAACAAAGCCGCGGCTTTTGCTGTATGGATGGATAACTTACATATTATATTGACAATGGTTATTGTCAAAATTATATTGGATGGATGAACTGCACATCATCCTGACAGAAAAACAATCGAGATGTTTAGGCTGATGAGGCAGAAAACTGAATAAGGATAGGTCATGAAAAATTTTAAAAATAAAGTCGCAGCAATTACCGGTGCAGGGTCAGGTATTGGACAGCAATTGGCCGTACTTTTGGCGAAGCAAGGCTGTCATTTGTCCTTAAGTGATGTCAATGAACAGGGTTTGGCAAAAACGGTTGAACTGGTCAAAGACAGTCATGTCCGTGTGACGACAAAAAAGGTCAATGTAGCCAAGGTTGAAGAAGTTCGTGACTGGGCTGCGGAAACTGTGAAAGATCATGGTTCAGTCAACATGATTTTTAACAATGCCGGTGTGGCATTGGGTTCAACCGTGGAAGGGGCGAGTTACGAAGAACTGGAATGGATTGTGAATATTAATTTCTGGGGCGTGGTGTATGGCACCAAAGAGTTCTTGCCTTTAATCAAGCAATCGGGTGAAGGGCATATCATCAATATTTCCAGCCTGTTTGGTCTAACCGCACAGCCGACCCAGTCTGCCTATAACGCGACCAAGTTTGCGGTGCGTGGCTTTACGGAAGCCTTGCGTCAGGAACTGGATCTGGAAAACTGTGGCGTGAGTGCACTCTGCGTGCATCCGGGTGGAATTCGTACCAATATTGCCAATGCAGCGAAAATGAATGACAGTATTCGCGCCTTGGGCATGCATCCTGAAAAATCAGCTAAATCTTTTAATAAATTATTACGTTGTCCGCCTGAAGAAGCAGCACGTCAAATTATTGAGGCAGTTCAAAAAGATAAGCGCCGTTTGCTGATTGGTAACGATGCCAAGGCAATCGATTTGATGCAGCGTATTTTGCCGACCGGCTATCAGCGCGTTATGGCATTGGCGACAAAATTAGGCAATAAAGGCAAGAAATCCGCTTAAAAGCCTACCCCTTAAAACCCGCATCATGCGGGTTTTTTTATGTCTGATGATAGGGGAAATGAAGTTTCAAATATGCTTTGAAGCTATCGATTGAAGCTGTAGAGCTGAGTTTAAAAGGGCTCTTATATCTAAAAATAAGAAATAAAAAGACAAAAACCAGCTGAATTTAAATAAGCAAGTGTTGAATTATCAACACACATATCGCGTTAAAACCAACATGTTTGGTTGGGATAATGGTAATAAATTTATTTAAAACAATAATTTAAATAGTTGGCACGCTTGTTGTAATAACAGGGAGGTGTAATGATAAGAAATTAGGTAAACCTCATGACAATTTTAAAAGATTTAAAGGCAAAACAATCGCGTGCTGCTCAAGTGCGTTCTCAGCTTGATTATCCGGTGATTGATACCGTTTTTATACCAGCAACAATCCTGAATTCTTCAAAGGCACCCAAGTTGAACAAAAGCTGAAAAAGAATCAGGCCGCTTAAAACCAACCACTCAGGAAATTGAAACAACCTCATGTCTCTGGCATGGGGTAGGGGAAATTTTGTTTTTTAATCATAGATGAAGTGAATGTAACAATGAGAAAGACGAGTTTAACTGTTGCGATTGGATTTATTCTGACGACGACATCGAGTTTTAGTTTTGCCCAGGATGCCACTCTCAACAAGCAATTGGAGGGACTCAAAAAGCAGATTGAAGTTTTACAACAGCGTTTAAATGCCGTTGAAACGCAAAGCACACCAAGCACAAAAAAAGCAGTTGCTCCGGCAGCTGTAAATACAGATAACAGCGAAGTGCTGACGGTTCAAGACAGTGAAACTGGCGAAGAAGTCGTAACAGCTGAAGCGACCCCTGCAACATCCGACGATATTGAAGGCTTAAGAGCCGATATTGAAAACTATAAATATGACCAGTCGCGTCAGTACGAACGCCAAACGGTCAAGTCGACACGTGATACGACTTTATTCGGTACGGTGCAACTGCGTGCCAATGTGCAAGACAATAACACTGCACCCAATACCCCAAAATCGAGCTTCGATGTGGGTACGGCATTGCTGGGCGTGCGCGGTAATTTATTTAAAGATTATAACGAAGGCAAAAACCTCGACTATCAAGCCTCTTTTGGCTATTCAAAACGTAATGATGGCACTAACAACAGTAACTTTAACCTGCTAGATGCCTACCTACGCTATCACGTATTTTCAACCAATGGCGGTGCAGAAGTTCCCAGGTTGAACCTGACTTTGGGTCAACAACTCTTGCCATTTGGTCTAGATGTGCAATCTCCGGAAGATTTACGCCCCACCATCAGCACTGCAACTGCGCCTACCTATTTGGGACTGTTTACCCGTCAAAACGGTTTCATTGTGCGTGGCGATGCCAAGCCATTTGTGGACTATGGCGCGAACTATCGTGCGCCCTTATTTGAATATGCGCTTGGGGTGACCAATGGTAATGGCAGCAACAAAACCGATGACAATAACGGCAAAGATTATATCGGGCGTGTGGCGTTTACCTTGCCTGTGGATTATGCCAGCTGGCTTCGTGAGTTGAAATTCGGTGCTTCCTATATCAAAGGTGAATCCAAAATTTCTGGATCGGGAATTACCGACAACAAGGCAAAACGTGATCGTCTGGGTTTTGATGTGTATTACAACCATGCACCGTTTGGCGTGACTTATGAATATCTGCAAGGCAAGACCGATTACATTGATAGTACTGTACCTGCCGTAAAAGAAGCCAAAGCTGAAGGCCATACCGTCACTGCATTCTATACCTTGGGTGACCAGTTCTATAACAGTATTAAATCCAATGCCAAGTTTGATGACTTCTGGCCGAAATCGATCCAGGGTTACTACCGTTACGACACCTATAACCCCAATAAAAATCAGAAAGATTATCTCGATACAGCCAGTGGTCGTGTTGGTGAATATGACATTCACTCACTGGGTCTCAACCTGTTTTTTGCACAAACCACCAAATTCCAGTTGCAGCTCAATCATTACAGCTACGACATAGAAACAGCAACCCAAAAAGACACCAATGAATTGCAGGCGCAATTCCAATACACCTTTTAATTTTGATTGTTAAGGAACAGATTTAATGAAACTTTTTTCTAAAAAAATTGCGGCAACATTTTTAGCACTCTCCGCATTCGGTTTAAGTTTGCACATCCATGCAGCCAATCCAAAAGAAATCCGCATTTCTATGTCGGGTGCTGGTGAAGGCGGTAAGCCAAAAACAGGCGGGAGCTTTGTGGCTTCAGCACATTTACGCGGTGTACTCGAGCAAGAATTTAAAAAAGATGGCATTGCTGTGAAGTGGTTATTCTTCCCGGGTGCAGGCCCTGCAACCAATGAAGCTTTAGCCAACGGTAAAGTCGATTTTGCTTTACATGGTGACTTACCTTCATTGGTGGGGCGTTCTACTGGACTTAAAACCAAAGTACTGTTCTCCACGGGGCATTTTGGACCAGTGTATGTAGCCGTACCAGCCAGTTCTAATGCGAAGTCTTTTGCTGACCTCAAGGGTAAAAAATTCTCAATCTTTAAGGGTACAAACCAGCAAATCGTTTTTAACCGTGTCCTGGCTAAATATGGCTTTACCGAACGTGATCTACGGGTGATTTCACAAGATAGTTATTCCGCACGTACAGCACTTGCAACAGGGGATATTGATGCCGCGATTACTTCACCCTTTAGTCTGGTTTCACGTGGAGTCGCAAAAACTTTACTTGAAATTAAGGATCCAAAAGTGGCGCCATTGGCACATTTCTGGGTAACCGAAAGCTTTGAAAAGCAATATCCAGAAGTAACTCAGCGCGTGGTCACCACGTTAATTAAACAAGCGAAATGGAGTTCTGAAGAAGCCAACCGTGTCACCCAATACAAACTATGGGCACAAAGCGGGATTCCATTGGTGGATTATCAAAAAACCTGGGATGGCTGGAATTTAAAAGATCGTAACAGCCCATTATTAGATGAATTCCATCGCTCACAAGTCGACAGTGCTTTAAAAATTGCCAAAGACTCACGTTTGATTCGTCGTGATGTGGATACCAAAACCTGGTATGAGCCGAAGTATCTGAACAATGCATTAAAAGAACTGAATTTACAGAATTACTGGCATGCATTTAATGCCAATGGTCAGCCAAAATAATTCAGGAACGTGGTTATGAATCCCATTGAAACCAATGTTGTGACCACACCACTGACCGTAAAATTCATGAGTAGCTTTGTGCTACTCACGATTATTGCCGGTTTGGGCGTAGGTGTGGCACGGGTACTGATTTCACTTTATGCGGTGCACCTGAACGCATCTGAACTGCAACTCGGTTTGATCTCGGCAGCACAAAACATTGGCATTTTGTTTATGGCCTTGCCGATTGGTGTCCTGGTACAGCGCTTAGGTTCATTAAAGGTATTCAGCATCGGCAGTGTGATGGGCGCCGTGTTGTATTTCCTTACCCCCTTACAAGCCAATGCCTGGTATCTGATGATTTTAACCGCACTGGTGAGCTGCTTTTTGCCGATGCGCTTTGTCTCCATTAATACCGTGTTTTTGAGCAATCTGAAGCGATTAGGCCCTGCCAAAGCCGGCTGGTTCCGTGGTTCACACATGATGGGATTCTTCCTGATTGCTCCTGCTTTAAGTGTATTGCTGATCGAGCATTTTGGTTATGGTGGCAGTTTTTACTGCGTGGCATTGCTGTTTCTGGGTACCTTATTTTTTGCCCCGTTTTGCTTTCAAAAAGTTCATCAACACACCGAAAGTACGCCGAGTTTTCAATGGCGAGATGTGGTTGCACCACTGGCCTTGCTGAAAACCCATGCGCCATTACGGGTAATTTGCGCCTTGGAATTTTTAAGTAGCGTCGCGAATAACTATTTTGGCTTTTTTATTGTGGTGATTGCGATCCAGAGTTTCTCTTTAGCGGAATCTATGGCGGTGATGCTGCTCACGACACAAGGCCTGGTTTTTGTTGGTTCACTTTTTACTATGGGTGGCTTGGCGGAACTGGTGGGATACCAGAAATTTTACTTGATCGGATTGGGCCTGATCAGTAGTGCCTTACTGACTTTGGCAATTACATCGGTCACGCTGTGGATGTGGCCCGCATCGCTGATGTTGGGACTCGGTCTAGGCATGCTGCATATCGCAAACTTCATGTCCTTTGCCAAAGTGGGTGAACAAACTGCGATGGCAAAAATCTCTCCAATTCTAGCCTTGGTTGGCCCTACTGGTGGCTTATTGGGTGGCTTTCTCGGTGCGGCATTTGGTGCCAGCGTGGGTCTGCAAAACCTGTTTTTACCAATTGGTCTGGCGTTTATAGCACTAATTTTATTGATCTCACGAGATCAGACATTTATTTCATTTTTAAAACCTGATGTATCAGCACAGGTCGCAGAAGGACAAGAATCATGAGCCTTACGAATGTAACCGCACATTCGGTACAGTGGCAAAGTTACCGTAGTGCATTTGAATTTTTTAAGAAATACCTGAAAGTAACCTTGCAATTGGCTTGTGGTCTGCTGCTACCGGTGTTGTTGTTGGCGGTGTGGCATGTGGCAACCGTGCAGCAGTGGTTGCCAGAGCAAATTTTACCGGCACCACAATTGGTGTGGAGTACCAGCGTTGAACTTTGGCAGTCTGGCGATTTGCAATTTCACTTTGCCACCAGCGCCAAACGTATTTTCTGGAGCGTGGTTTTAGGGGTGAGCGTAGGCTTAAGTTTAGGGATCTGGTTTGCGTTATCACAGCGCGCGCAGCGTTTTGTCTTGCCAACGATTCAGCTCCTGACCCAGTTTCCGATTATTGGCTGGATTCCACTGCTGATGATTTTCTTGGGTATTGATGAAGCCTTGAAGATTGTTGCGATCTCATTAGCCGTGGTTTCACCGGTGCTGATCGCAACCTTTAAAGGCATTCAGCAAGTACCAAACCGTTTAATTGAAGTGGCACAGGTCTACCAGTTTTCTAAATTCCAGACTTTTTCCAAGGTGATTTTGCCGGCAAGCCTGCCAGCGATTATTAGCGGTTTGCGTCAGGGTGTGATGCAGGCCTGGTTGGCCTTGGTGTTTGTAGAATTACTGGCAAGCAGTGAAGGCATTGGCTTCCTGATGGTGTGGGGACGTCAATTGATGCAGATGGATATTATTTTCATGGGCATCATTTTAATTGGCATCACGGGCTTTGTTCTAGACAGTGGTTTGGCTGCCTTTGAACGCCTTGCTCGTTTTTATGCAACGCGAGTAGGGGGCTAATCATGTCAGAACTCAGTCTTGAAAAATCGGTCATCCGTGTAAATTCGGGTGTGGAAAAAAGTATTAAAGTGCTGCAAGCCTTGATTTTACCTCTCGCCTTTATTGCACTCTGGGCCGTGGCATCAGCCTTACAGTGGCTGGATGCCAAACTGATTCCATCACCCTTGACGGTATTCAACGGGGCAATCCAGAGCTTTAGCCAAGCCGAGTTTTGGCAGGGTTTTGTGGCGAGCTTAAGTCGTAATTTTGTGGGCTATGCCATTGGCGCAACGCTTGGTGTTGCCTTTGGTGTGGCTTTAGGGACTACACGCTGGATCAACTGGTTATTTGCACCCGGTTTTAACGTGTTGCGTCAGGTCTCGCTGTTTGCCTGGTTACCGTTAATCTCGACTTTTTTAGGCTACGGTAACGGCGCAAAAGTCCTGTTTATCAGCCTTTCAGTATTCTATCCCGTGGCCCTGCATAGCCTCGAAGGCGTGAGCAGCATCAGTGCGAAATACAGTGAAGTCGCAAAAGTCTATCAGTTTCCAAAACTGTATACCTACCGCAAGCTGATTTTACCGGCCGCCAGTCCACAGATTTTTGTCGGTCTACAACTTGGGTTAATTTTCGCCTGGCTGGCAACCGTGGGTTCCGAATTTTTACTGGCAAATTATGGCGTTGGGCTGGGTAATCTGGTCATTCGTGGTCGTGAGCAGTTTAATGTGTCCTTGATTATTTTAGGCATGCTGAGCATTGGTTTTGTCGGGGTGATTTTAAACAGCATCCTTGTCCGTATAGAACGAAAAGTCCTGCGCTGGCAGCAGCGCAGTTAGGAGAAATAATAATGAAAATACTCCCAAAATTTTGGCAAAAAGCGGTCTTGGCAGCCGTGATCGGTGCAAGTGTCGTTGCAGGCTGTAGCACACAACAGTTGGAAAAAAATCCTGCCGCTGCAGTGACGAATTTGCGTTACCAAAGTTATCCCGGTCTGGTGTCCTTGCCTGAACTAGCACAAGACTTGGGTTACCTGGGCAAAATTAAACTGGATTACGTCGGCACGGTACAGGGTGGTCCACAAGACCTGCTCACGCTGGTTGCAGGCGATGTCGACTTTGCCTCCGCCTTTAATGGGGCAGTGGTGAAAGTGATTGCTGCAGGTCTGGATGTTATACCGGTTGTTGCATCTTATGGTAGCGATGCGGAAATGAACGTGGGTTTCTATGTACTGGAAAATAGCCCGATTCGTAGCGCACGCGATTTTATTGGCAAAAAAATCGCAGTAAATGCCTTTGGCGCACATTATGAATTTATCGTGAAAGATTATTTACTGCGTCATGGTTTAACCGAAAAAGAAATCCGTGAGGTGGAGCTGATTGTCTTGCCGCCAATCAGTGCCGAGCAAGCCTTACGCAATGGGCAAATTGATATTGCCGTGTTCTCGGGCATTTTGGAAAAACGCGCATTAAAGAGCGGTGGTGTACGTCCGGTGTTTAAAGATATTGAGTTATACGGACCATTTACTGCCGGCAGTTATTCAATGCGCCGTGACTTTATTGAGCAAAACCCGGAGCTGGCCAAAACCTTCGTCAATGGTGTGGCACGTGCACAAGAGTGGTTACACGACACCCCGAAAGAACAAATTATTGCGCGTATGGAAAGCATTATTGATAAACGTCAGCGCAACGAAACCAAAGTCCTGATCCCGTTTTATACCGGAACTGGTGTACATGCAGTGGGTGGGGTACAAAAAGATCAAGACTTCGAGCCTTGGGTCAAGGCTTTGGTACAAGAGCAGAAATTAAAACCGCATCAGCTCAATGTCAGTACGTTGTACAGCAATGAATTTAATCCTTATGCACCACAAAAAAATTAAGATTAAAAAAGGAATATGACTATGACCAGTGCTTTAAATTTAGATCATGTGCGGAAAATTTTTCCTGCACAAAATCATCCCAATAGCAAAAATTATAAACCTGAATTCGTGGCGGTTGAAAATGTCACTTTAGATATTCAGCAAGGTGAATTTGTTTCCATCGTGGGTCCTAGCGGCTGCGGTAAATCGACCTTGCTGGACCTGATTGCCGGCCTGACCAAACCCTCTTCGGGGCAGATTTTACTCAGTGGCAAACAGATTACCCAACCCGGTCTGGATCGTGGCATTGTATTTCAGCAATATGCCTTATATCCCTGGCTGACCGCTTTAGAAAATATTGAATTTGGTTTAGAGGCTAAGGGTGTCGACAAGAAAACCCGCCGTGAGAAAGCCCAGTATTATCTGCAACTGGTCGGGCTGTCTGGTTTTGAAAAACATTATCCCAATGAACTTTCAGGCGGAATGAAGCAGCGTGTCGCGATTGCACGCAGTCTGGCGTATGAACCTGAAATTCTACTCATGGATGAACCCTTTGCTGCACTGGATGCACAAACCCGTGAAACCCTGCAAGAAGAGCTGATCAAGATTTGGCAGTCCTCTAAAAAGACCATTGTTTTCATTACCCACAGTATTGATGAAGCGATTTTCCTTAGCCAACGCGTGGCCATTATGACCTCTAGACCGGGACGGATTAAGGAAGTCATCGAGATTCCACCCAGCCTAAAAAGTAATGCCGAAGATATTCGCTCAACTGCAGAATACGGTCAATTACGTCATCAAATTTGGTCGCTTTTAAGCGAAGAAGTGATTAAGGCACAAGCACTCGAAAAAGATAAACAGCTTGCTCACGCATAAATAAAATTGAGGATTATTCATCATGTCATCGACTCAACAGGCGATTCCGCATAGCGAAGCCTTTAGCCCGTCAAAACCACGCCTGGAACTAAGCTGGCTGAACACTATTTTTAAACGTAGTATCGCCATCTTATTATTTTTATTGCTTTGGGAAACCTTACCCCGAACAGGTGTAGTCAGTCCGGCATTTTTACCGCCATTATCCACTGTGTTGGAAACGGCCTGGCAGCTCTATCAAAGCGGTCAATTGGGTACGCATTTCTTTGCCAGTATTCAGCGTTCAATCATTGGTTTTGCTCTGGCCTTAGCCATTGCCATTCCACTGGGTTTGGTGATTGGCTGGTACAAACTGGTGGCAGAAACTCTCAATCCATTACTGGAACTGTTCCGTAATACTACCGCCTTAGCCTTAATGCCGTTATTTATCCTGTTCCTAGGTATTGGTGAAGCATCCAAAATCAGCTTACTGGTTTATGCCTGCACCTGGCCGATTCTTTTAAATACCATTACCGGTGTACAAACGGTTGATCCACTATTAATTAAATCAGCACGTACCATGGGCTTAAAACCCTATCAACTGTTCCGTAAAGTGATTTTACCTGCTTCTGTACCGACTATTTTTGTCGGCATCCGCTTGGCCGGAGCGATCTCGATCCTGGCTTTGGTGGCAGTAGAAATGTTTGGTGCCAAAGCAGGACTGGGCTATCTGATTATGTATTCACAGTTCAGTTTTGAAATTCCGCAAATGTTCGTGGGAATTTTAGTGATTACCTTAGTCGGATTATCGTTTAACTATATTTTAATTGGTCTGGAAAAATACTTTACGGCCTGGAAACGTAATCCAATTGAATAATAAGAAATAAAAATCATTAAAATAAAAAACCTCGATAGATAAATCGAGGTTTTTTATTATCTGGTTAAAATTTAAATAGTAAAGTAAAAGCATAATAAAATAAATGAGTGGGTATTTATAATAAACCATATTTAATTAACCGTGTGCGAATGACATTACGGGTCACGCCTAATAATTTTGCAGTATGTACCTGGTTGTACTGGCAGTATTGATAGGCACTGCGAATAAATTTTTCTTCTATCAGCTCATTGATATTGGTCTGTTTAAACTGTTCCGAAGACTGAAAAATACTCTGAAATGTCTGTTCTAAAAGTTGTCCTGCATCCTGATGATCCTTAATCGTTCCATTCACTGAAGCAGTTGAAGCAAAGGTAAAAGGTTCAGCTTTCTGGGCAATCGATTGAATACTGGAAAAAGTAATATCTTCCGGTTCAATCACGCCATTTTTACTGACTAAAACGGCATGATGAATAGTGTTTTCCAGCTCGCGGATATTGCCGGGCCAAGGGTGCAAAGTCAGCTTTTTGAGCGCCAGTTGACTGAGGCGCAATGGGGTCGCATGCGGGTCGGTCTGGTAGACCTGAATAAAGTGTTTTGCCAGTGGCAGAATATCATCGCGACGCTCTGAAAGCTTTGGAATTTTGAGTAAAGCCACATGCAGGCGATAGAATAAATCTTCCCGGAAACGACCGTCCTGCACGGCTTTTTCCAGATCGACATTGGTCGCGGCAATAATGCGCACATTGATTGGAATCGGCTTGAGTGAACCGACACGCACGATCTCGCGTTCCTGTAAAATCCGCAGTAATTTGACCTGCATCGACAGCGATAAATCGCCAATTTCATCTAAAAATAAGGTGCCATTATGCGCAGCTTCAAACCAGCCCACACGGGTATGGATTGCACCAGTAAAAGCCCCTTTTTCATGTCCAAAAAGTTCACTTTCGACTAATGATTCGGTGAAAGCACCACAGTTCACCGCCACAAACGGGCCTTTGGCACGATGGCTGAGCTGATGAATTTGCCGGGCGACCAGTTCCTTGCCTGTGCCAGTGTCACCAATAATCAACGCATTGGCTTCACTTGGCGCAATCTGTTCAATACGGGCAAGCAGCGCCTGTGATAAAGGATCTTCAAATACCGTCGCCGTTGCACGCTTATGCTTCAGGGCAGAGGGTACATTGGGGTGGGTTAAAATAGACATGAGATTCTTATACTTGTTGAAAATGTTGATCATCATGAAATATTTAAAATGGAATGATAAATAATATATCGGTATTTGATTATCGCTTTCAGATATAAATTAAAGCTGGGATTATTTATCTTTTTAAAAGATAAAAAAAATAGGGATAACTAAAGGATAAATCAAGATAAAGTAAATCAATAATCTGTTTTATATTAGAGACCTCTAAATAACAAAAGGCATAATTAAAATGGCAATTACTTCAGTAAATGTACGTAACCAGTTTAAAGGTATTATTCAAGAAGTATTAGAAGGTGACGTTGTTTCAGAAATAAATGTGGAAACCAAAGCCGGTCTGTTCACTTCAATTATCAGTACCCGTTCAGTGAAAGACCTGGACCTTAAAGTCGGTTCTGAAGTGGTGGTGTTGATCAAATCGACGGAAGTGTCCCTGGCGAAGCTTTAATTCGCCAGTGCCTCAAGCTTTACAGGAGAATTGAGAGATGACACAGCAAGCAACAGGCCATGTATCTATTCAGCAACTCAGCAAAACCTATCCGACACAAAACAATGACGTTTTAACTGTGCTGGACGATATTAATTTAGACATCCAGCCGGGTGAATTTATCAGTATTGTCGGTAGCAGTGGCTGTGGTAAATCCACACTGTTACGCTTATTGGTGGGACTGGAAAACAGCTATCAGGGCCAGATCCAGGTGGATGGAAAAAAGATTTTTGGCACCAGTTTACAACGCGGGATCGTATTTCAAGACCACCGTCTTTTTCCTTGGTTAAGCGTGCGTGAAAATGTGCGTATTGCACTGCATCAGAGTAAGCTGACACGGGCTGAGGAAGACAAACTGATTGATGAACATTTGCAATTGGTCAATCTGACCAGTTTTGCCAATGCCTATCCATCCCAGCTTTCAGGCGGCATGAACCAGCGTGTGGCGATTGCACGCAGTTTGGTCAATCGTCCGGAAATTTTATTTCTGGATGAGCCTTTTGGCGCACTTGATGCTTTAACCCGTCAGAACCTGCAAGACGAATTACAGCGTATTTGGCAGGCAGAAAAAATCACCATGGTGATTGTGACCCATGACGTTGAGGAAGCAGTATTTTTAGGGGATCGTGTGGTGGTGATGCAACCCCATCCGGGTCGGATTAAACGTATTGTTGATATCCCGGTTGCCCATCCGCGTAAACGTGAAGATGTGCGTTTGCACAATATTAAAAATGACATTTTGACGGATTTTAGCGATCCGCTAAAAGACCAGTTACACCGTAATAAACCGGCAGCAAAGTTTTCAGATTATCAATTTGCCTGGTAATCCGCAGATTCAAACCGACAGCCTTGGAAACAAGGCTTTTTTAATGCCTGAAAATTTTAAAAACTAAAATTAAGAACATAAAAAAATGCCCCCGCAGGGCATTTTTTTTGGCAAATCTTTTACTTAAGATGCCTGAGCGGTATGACGCTTTTCCAGCACATACTGGTTTTCAGGACGTTTTAAGCCTAAGTTTTCACGTAAGGTTTTACCTTCATACTCGGTACGGAACAGGCCACGACGTTGCAGTTCAGGTACTACTAAATCAACAAAGTCATCCAGGCTGGCAGGCGTGGTTGGCGGCAGGATATTAAAGCCATCCGCGGCTTCATTTTCAAACCAGGCTTGGAGTTCATCTACCACCTGTTCTGGGGTGCCAATAATGGTCCAGTGACCACGCGCACTTGCCACCCATTGATAAAGCTGGCGAATAGTGAAATTGTTTTTACGTGCAATCTCTAGAATCAATTGGTTACGGCTGGCGCCATTTTCTATTTGTCCAATATGCTCAGGGAGGGGTTGATCCAGATCAAATTTTGACAGGTCTTCGGTAAAACCGCCCAGTTGTTGGATTAAAGACAGACCCAAAGTCGGATGAATATAGCTGTTCAGTTCATCATATTTGGCTCGCGCTTCTTCTTCTGTCTTGCCAACAAAAATGGATACACCTGGCATGATTTTCAGGTCATCGGCATGACGGCCATATTTGGCTAAACGGCCTTTTACATCACGGTAGAAGGCTTGGGCATCTTCCAGTTTTTGTTGGGCTGTGAAAATCACTTCGGCAAATTTTGCCGCCAGTTCACGGCCATCTTCAGACTGACCCGCTTGGACTATCACCGGATAGCCTTGCGGTGAACGTGCCACATTCAATCCACCATGTACGGCTAAATGCTTGCCTTTAAAACGCGGTGGATGCAGTTTGTCACCGTCAAAGAATTGTCCGGTTTCCTTATTGTATTCAAAGGCATCATCTTCCCAGGAATCCCAAAGTTTTTGTGCCACTTCAATGAACTCATCGGCACGTTCATAGCGTTCTTTCGGATGTGGAGCATCGTTTAAACCAAAGTTTTTAGCCACATGTGCTCCCGCAGTCGTCACCACATTCCAGGCAGCACGACCTTCGGATAAATGATCCAGTGAAGCAAATTTACGTGCCAGACTGTATGGCTCTTCATAAGTGGTTGAGGCAGTGGCAATAAAGCCAATATTTTTGGTCACTGCTGCTAGTGCAGAAAACAGGGATACAGGCTCAAGTCCTGCAGAAAAACCGCCGGTTAAACCCAAGTTGGGTGTGGTATCCGGATCAACAGTCACTGGAACGTCAGCAAGGAAATAGGCATCAAATAAGCCACGTTCAGCCGTTTTGGCCAGTTCAATAAAGTAATTTAAGTTATGGCTGTCTTGTGGACGAGCTTGCGGATGGCGCCAGCCTGCAACGTGCTGAGAAGTGCCTGGTACAAAAGCACCAAGGCGAATTTGACGTTTTGACATATGAAAACCTGTTTGATGTTGTTGATTATGGTTTTATATAGTTCAAAGAGCATGCCAATAAAATAAATAATAAAAATCATATACTTAGTAATTTAAATTTAATTTATTGTTGTTATATCAACAGCTTAACTGTTGTTATGTTGCCATGAGTTCAGTTTAAAACTTGCATTGAATATGCTGAGGATGAAAAAGGCATAATTTTTTTATGGGTATAAGACACATGCCCCAACTGGAGCATGTGTTTTCAGGTGATCAAGATGCCTTGTTTGCTTGTTGAGCGATGACATGCTGATTTTCAGGACGTTTCAGCCCCAAGTTCTCACGCAAAGTCGAACCCTCGTATTCAGTACGGAACAAGCCACGGCGTTGCAGTTCAGGCACAATGAAATCAACAAAGTCATTCAAGCCAGCAGGGGTGGTCGGTGGCAACACGTTAAAGCCGTCAGCACCTTCATTTTCAAACCAGGTTTGCAGCTCATCCACCACCTGTTCAGGCGTACCAATCAGGGTCCAGTGACCACGTGCAGAGGCAATGTATTCGTACAATTGACGGATGGTAAAGTTATGACGGCGGGCAATATCAATCATCATTTGCTGACGGCTTGAGAAGTTGATGTCGGTATCTTCCAGTTTCGGGAACGGCGCATCCAGATCAAATTTCTTTAGATTGATTCCGCCTGCCAGACCGGACAATAGGCTCAGACCGACTTCAGGATGAATCAGGCTATTCAGTAGCTGATATTTCTCTTGAGCTTCCTGTTCAGTTTTGGCCACGAAAATAGACACACCCGGCATGATTTTCAGGTCATCCGGATGACGGCCATATTTCAACAGGCGGCTTTTCACATCACGGTAGAATTCTTGCGCATCTTCCAGGCTTTGCTGTGCGGTAAAGATCACTTCGGCATATTTACCCGCAAGTTCACGGCCATCTTCAGACTGACCAGCTTGTACAATCACAGGATAGCCTTGCGGTGGACGTGAGACATTTAGCGCACCTTGTACATTGAAGTATTTTCCTGCATGTAATGGCTCATGCAGTTTGCTGGCATCGAAGAATTGACCATCTTGCTTGTTATAGATGAAGGTGTCATCTTCCCAGGAATCCCATAGTTTTTGCGTCACTTCAATGAACTCATCGGCACGTTCATAACGGACTTTGGCATCAGGATGCTTTTCTAGGCCGAAATTCCGTGCAGTGTCGGCAGATGCCGTAGTCACCACGTTCCAGGCTGCACGTCCTTTGGAAATATGATCTAAAGACGCAAATTTACGAGCCAAAATGTAAGGATCTTCATAGGTAGTTGATGCGGTGGCAATAAAACCAATATTTTTGGTCACTGTGGAAAGTGCTGCAAATAGGGTAACCGGTTCAAAGCCGACACCTTTATCGCCCAGACCCTTTTCGCCTTCAATTGCAGAACCCCAACGTACCGATAAGCCATCTGCCAGAAAATAGGCATCAAACAAGCCGCGTTCAGCTGTCTGTGCAAGTTCAATCACATAGTCAATGTTGAGATGATCTTGTGGACGAGATTCAGGATGGCGCCAGCCGGCAACGTGCTGTGAAGTGGTAGGAATAAAGGCACCAAGTTTAATTTGACGTTTTGACATTGTTATATCCTGTACATTTTAATCAATAATCAAAACAGCTGTTTCAAACATTGTGCCAATTTAAAAATTTATAAAAAACATAATCTTATTTTGGGTGTTATTTTTATATGTTGAAGAATCAGCACTCATCAGGCGCTTTTGTTTCAAAACAGACAGTAGAAAAAACGCAGTGCTTATATGAAATAAGGTCGATCTTCAAAAAAGAATACTTTGGGGCAAAGTAGTGATGAGAAAGATTAAAATGAGTTGAATTTCAAAATACATAAAAAATGCCCCGAAGGGCATTTGGGTGGTTCTTGAATTAAGATGCCTGCGCTTGTTTTTGCGCCAGTACGTACTGGTTTTCCGGACGTTTCAGTCCCAAGTTTTCACGAAGGGTGCTGCCTTCATATTCGGTACGGAACAGGCCACGGCGCTGCAGTTCTGGCACAATCAGGTCGATAAAATCATTTAAACCGGCAGGCGTGCTTGGTGGCAGAATATTAAAGCCATCTGCAGCTTCATTTTCAAACCATTCTTGTAGCTGGTTCACAATCTGCTCAGGAGTACCCACCAGCGTCCAGTGGCCACGTGCAGAGGCTACATATTCATACAGTTGGCGGATGGTAAAGTTATGCTTGCGGGCAATATCAATCATCATCTGCTGGCGACTGCCAAAATTGATCAAGCTTTCATCCAGTTCAGGGAAAGGCTCATCGATGTCATATTGTTCCAGATCGATTCCGCCGGCCAAACCGGAAAGCAGACCCAGACCGACTTGTGGATGAATAAGACTGTTTAACAGATCGTATTTTTCCTGTGCTTCTTCTGCCGTTTTTGCCACAAAAATCGAAACACCCGGCATGATTTTCAGGTCATCCGGATGACGGCCATATTTAGCTAAACGACCTTTCACATCACGGTAAAATTCCTGTGCATCGGCTAAATTTTGCTGTGCAGTAAAAATCACTTCGGCATATTTTCCAGCCAGCTCACGGCCATCTTCCGACTGACCTGCCTGTACAATCACCGGATAGCCCTGTGGCGGGCGCGGTACGTTTAATGCGCCTTGCACTTCAAAATATTTGCCCTTGTGCTGAGGTTCATGAAATTTTTCTGGCTGGAAAAACTGTCCAGAGGCTTTGTCATATACAAAGGCATCATCTTCCCAAGAATCCCAGAGTTTCTGTGTAACCTCAATAAATTCATGTGCACGTGCATAGCGGCTTTTGGCATCTGGATGTTCGGACAGGCCAAAATTGCGCGCGACTTGTTTAGAGGCTGTGGTGACTACATTCCATGCCGCACGTCCTTTGGAAATATGATCCAGTGAGGCGTATTTGCGTGCCAGCGTATATGGGTGCTCATAGGTGGTCGATGCAGTAGCGACAAAACCAATATTTTTCGTCACTGCAGACAGGGCAGCGAATAGGGTGACTGGTTCAAAGCCAGTATCTTTATCGCCCAGACCCCAGCCTTTGCTGGTGGCGGAACCCCAGTCGCCGCGTACAGCTAAAGTGTCCGCCAAAAAGTAGGCATCAAATAAACCACGTTCTGCCGTTTTGACCAGCTCAATGGCATAGTCAATATTTAAATGATTCTGCGGACGTGACTGCGGATGACGCCAGCCGGCAGCATGCTGAGAAGTGGTTGGAATAAAAGCACCAAGACGGATTTTACGTTCAGCCATGAGAAAAACCTTGTGTTTTTTATGTTGTTAGCTGGTTATAACAAGGAATTTTCAGGCTTAAAAATACGATAAAATTAAATCCATATAAAAAATATGGATTAAGCAGGAAATACGCCAATCACAAGTTTTTTGCTTGGATTTATTTCGCTGTTAAAGGCTGAATATTACACCAGTGCCTTAATGGTCTTTTTCTTCCACACCAACTGATAATAAAGTGCCTGCAAAATACACAAGCAGACGAATGACAGCGCATAGGCATACCAAATGCCTTGCAAGCCCCACCAGTAACTGAACAGGTAAGCACAAGGCACTTCAATCAATAAAATTGTGCCGATGTTAATTAGCATGGGGATCGTTACCGTACCGCTGGCACGCATGATGGAAGCAAAAATTGCACTGGCACCAAAGAACAGGATGGACCATAGCACAATAAATAACAGTTGCTGTCCCAGTACCACCACCGTCGGGTCGGTGATAAACAGCGCCATCAGATATTTCGAGAACAGATAAGCCAAAGCCACTAATCCACCGGTAATCACAATATTCATAGCGAGTGCAGTATGGGTCACTTTATTGAGCAGATCCGATTTTTCTGCACCAATCGCCTGTGCTGCAAAAATGGAGGCAGCAATTGAAATGGATAGGGCAGGAAACTGGATGTAATTCAAGACCTGATTGACTGCACCATAGGCTGCAGTGGCATGTGAACCATAACGGTTGACCAGGCCGACAATAACCAGCCCGGCAACAGATGTGGTGACCATCTGCACACCGGTAGGAATACCCAAACGCAGAATAATTTTACTCAGTTCAGGGTGATGGCGAATATGGTTGAGCAGATGACGGTCAAGCTTCAAGGGATGGTCTTTCTTGTTGAGATACACCAGCAAAAACACCAGTACTGCCAAGTAACCAACAGCGGTGGCAATAGCCGGTGCAATAATGCCCATTTTGGGAAAGCCAAAATAGCCGGCAATCAGTACCGGGGTAATTACTACACCAATCAGAATGGTCATGCCGGAAGCAATCAGCGGTGTGGTGCTGTCGCCCACGCCACGTAAAATGGAAGTATAAATAATATAAATAAACAGTAAGGGACTACCGGCCAGCATCCACTGTACATAAGGCAGGGACAGATGCATTACATCTGGCGTGGTACCCAGAGCCAGTAAAATATGCTTAGAAAAAAGCACGCCAAACAAGGCGATAATACTGCCGCCAATTAAGGTCATAAACAGGGTAGAACCCACCACACAGCGTACTTTTTCAATGTTTTGCGCCCCCCAGGCCTGTCCAACCAATACCGTAGCACCTGCGGAAAGTCCAATCACAAAAGCCAGCAGGCAGAACAAAATCGGAAAGAATACTGCTACTGCTGCAATCGCATTGACTCCCATCATTTGTCCAACAAAAATGGCATTCATCGTTCCCGACAGGTTTTGCAGAATATTGGTCGCAATCAACGGCCACAGAAAAATCAGAAATGTTTTCCAAAGTTTTTGCTGGTTGAGCAAGGAGTGATGATGAGGAGGCATGGAACGTCCTGTAACTATTTTTATCTTTTGATTCTCATTGCTAACCCTACCCGAGTTAGCTTAAAAAAGCCTTAGTTGTTAGGTAACTAAGGCTGAATTTTATGAATAAATCATGAATTTAAATTGCGGATAAAATAGCCGAGGCCTGTTCCAAGGTTTCATCTTTTTTGGCAAAACAAAAGCGGATTAAACGTAAATTTTCCGGTGCTTGCTGATAAAACACGGATATGGGAATCGCAACAATGCCATGCTGTTCGGCCAAGAATTTACACATCTCGACATCATCCAGATCGGGACGAATGGCACTGTAATTCAGGTTTTGAAAATAGGTGCCCTGTGAAGGGGTAAAATGAAAGCGCGAGTTACGCAGCCCTGAATTAAACAGATCACGTTTATCTTGATAAAAGTCTGCAAGCCCTTCAATATGTTCAGGATGCTGCTGCATAAAAGTGGTCAGTGCCATTTGTACTGGTGTTACCCCGCAGAAACTGGCGAACTGATAGACCTGTCTGAATATTTTCATCAGTTCAGGTGAGGCAATGCAATATCCGGTTTTCCAGCCGGTGACATGGAAAGTTTTACCAAAAGAACCGATCACTATGCTGCGGTCGCGAAGCTCCGGAAAAGACAAGGCTGAATAATGCTTTTGACTGTCATAAATCAGGTGCTCATAAACTTCGTCGGACAGTACAACGATATTTTTATCCCGAATCAGTTCAATTAAAGTGAGCCAGTCCTGACCTGACCAGATTGCCCCGCTTGGATTGTGCGGCGTATTTACAATGATCATTCGGGTTCTATCATTGATGGCATCTTTAACTCGGTTCCAGTCCACTGAAAATTGTGGGGCAGTCAGGGGAATATGAATGGCCTTTCCGCCGACCAGTTGCACGCTGGGGCCATAACTGTCATAGCAGGGATCGAAAATGATGACTTCATCACCGGCATGAATCAGAGCTTGAATGGCAACAAAAATGGCAATCGTGGCCCCGGGCGTAATGGTGATTTCAGTCAGTGGATCAATTACTAATTGATCGCGTTTTAAAAATTGCTGGGCTACCTGTTCACGCAGTGAAATCAGACCATCACTGGGGGCATATTGGTTAAAACCATCTAGAGTCGCCTGGCTTAAGGCTTTGAGTAGCGCGGGTGGCGCGGCAAAGTCGGGAAAACCTTGGGAAAGATTTAAGGCATTCAGGCGATGTGCCATCGCGGTCATCACGCTGAAAATGGTGACACCCTGTGCCGGTAGTTTGGAATGAATCTCAAGCATGACCCGAACTCTTCAATATTCTTATGCTGTTCAGTGTAGCAGCAAGCGCAGCACAGCAGAATAAAAGGATGGACTTAAGCTCTGCACATTTTTATCTAATTTCATCCATTTAATTGAATTGTGCTGACGAATAAAATTAACAAAAAACCTACTGGACTAAAAAAACAACATTTTCTAGAATGCGTCTCAAATTAAAATAATCCTATAAAAATAATAAATCATGATGTTTAAAAATATCCATACGCTGATGGACAGTATGGGCTTAAGTTTGCAAAAGCGCGCCCTGCACATCCAGTTTTCCAATGAATTGCTAAATTCTCAGGTCTTTATTCAACGCATTGAAGGGCAACATCGCATCAATCAGGGCTTAAAAGCCGAACTGATGTGCTTGTCGACGCATGCCCATATTCCTCTAAAACAATTTATTGGTGGGCAAGTGGCTGTAGATCAGGTGACGGATTCAGGCGACTTGTCTCGGATGACTGGGGTAATTACTGCCGCCAGTCAAGGCCAAAGTGATGGTGCATTCACCCTATATAAACTGAGCATTGAAGATGCAACTGCACTGTGGCACAAGCGCCGTAACAGCCGTGTGTTTATCAACAAAAGTGTGCGGGATATCAGCGAAATTCTGTTTAAGGAATGGCAAACGAAAAGTACCTTATTTGCCGCCAGTCTCAGTTTAAATATGCAAGGCCTAAACAGAGACTATGATGTACGTCCTTTTGTGATGCAGGCCAATGAAACAGATTATGAATTTTTAACCCGACTGTGGCGCAGTGAAGGCATCAATTGGCTGATTGATGAAGCCGAGCATGTCGTTGCCAGTCCTGCAGCAGCAATACAAGCGCAAAAATTATGCTTAATTGATGAAAATCATCAATTTAATGCCTTAAAAAGAAGATCAGTTCGCTTTCATCGCAGTCATGCCACAGAAGCGTTTGATAGCATCACCAGTTTTATTGCCGAACGTTCTTTGCAGTCGACCGCCGTTCAGGTGCAGCGTTGGCAAGCGCATTATCTATCTCAGGATCAGGCCAATTACCAGTTAAGCAACCATCAGCATAGTGATGTGCAAGACAATGCAAGTTTAAGTCTGGAACAGGCATGGAGCATTAGCCCGGCATGGACATCGGATTTAAGCGGGGCGGATCAAAGTACCGTCTCAAACAGTCAGCAACTGGAAAAACTGAATCGGCAACTGAGCCAGTACCAAGACTTGCAGGCCAAATACTTTACTGCGCAGAGTAGCGTGCGTGACGCCCATGTCGGCTACTGGTTTGAATTGCTTGATCATCCTGAAATTGACCGTCATTCAGGTTCAGATAAAGAATTCCTGATTTTGGGTAAATCTTTTTATAACCAGAATAATTTACCTAAAGACATGCTGCGCCAGTTAGACACTCTATTAAGCTTGAGCCGTTGGCAACATCAGGGAGATGAACGACAGGCGAATGAGCTTTATCTGGTACGACGCAATATAGCTGTGGTTCCTGAATACAACCCCCTGATACATCGGCCTGCGGCCTATCCGCAACGTGCAAAAGTGGTGGGTCCTGAAGGTGAAAGCATTTATGTCGATCAGTGGGGCCGGATTAAGGTTCGTTTTATGTTTACCCGTAATGAGGATCATGGACATGATGGCGGAGCCGGAAGCAATGACAACGATACCGATTCAGCCTGGGTTGATGTACTGACTCCGTGGGCCGGTGAGGGTTATGGTGCACGTTTTCATCCGCGAATTGGTGAAACCGTGGTGATTGATTTCTTTGAAGGCGATGTTGACCGTCCATTTGTGGTGGGGCGGATTCATGAAGCAGAACGCCATCAAACCATGTTTGATATTCAAGGCCAGTTACCGGAGACCAAAAAACTCAGTGGTATTCGCTCACAGGAAGTGGCTGGTTCGGGTTTTAACCAATTACGTTTTGATGATACTACTGGACAAATTAGTACCCAATTGCAGAGTAGCCATGGAGCAAGTCAGCTGAATTTAGGTCATCTCAGCCATCCCAAAGCTGCCGAGACCAGTGATGGACGTGGTGAAGGTTTTGAGCTAAGAACAGATCACTGGGGTGCTGTTCGGGCGGGTGAAGGTTTGCTCATTTCCACACATAAACAAGATAGCGCGGCAGGTCATCATTTAGAGGTGAATCAGGCTAAACGTCAGCTTGAAAATAGTTTCAATCATTCAAAAGCACTCAACGACATAGCGAAAAATCAGCAAGTGGATGCACTCACCGTTTTAGACAATTTAAAGCATTTTCTAGAACAGATGGAACATAAGGATGAAGCCAAAGCAAATGCTTTTAAACAGGCTTTAATGATTGTGGCAGCGCCAAACTCCATCGCCTGTGTAACGAACGAAGATTTACATCTCTCGGCAGATGGACAGATCAGCCAAACTGCTGGAGATGCGATTAATTTCTCCACGCAAAAATCATTTATTAGCCATGCTCAAGACAAGATCAGCCTGTTTGCAGCGCAGCAGGGCTTTAGTGCATATGCTGCGAAAGGCAAAGTCGAGTTGCAGGCACAGGATGATGCCATTGAAGCCATAGCCCGTAAGGTTATTAAGCTGATTTCTACTGAAGATAAAATTGAGCTTAGCAGTCCTAAAGAGATTGTACTGACTGCTGGTGGTTCACAGTTAAAGATCAATGCAGAAGGTGTTTTTACTACCACCGGTGGTAAGTTTGAGAGTAAGGCGGGGCAGCATAGTTTTGTGGGAGGGGCTAAAGTGCTGACACCTCAGGTAAGTTTACCAATGCTTAAAACCCCTTACAGCAATCGAATTGATTATATTTGGAACAGACCTTCTATGGGTGAAAAGGAAATTTTTATTGTTGATAAATCAGATGGAAAATTAATTAAAAATATTAAGAATGAATTGGATAACGATGAAAATATAAGTTCCTTAAGATTCTATACTCCACAACAAGCAGAATTTACAGCATTGGGATTTAATTCTTTAAATACTTATTTAAGTCAGGACATATCAAACGATAATTGTGATGAATTGATAGAAGAAACAGAAGAAGAAATTTTAGAAGATGATGAAGTTTACACAGAAGAGGATTTTGATTAATGAGTCATCTAGTCACAATTTTTTCTAAATTTTATGATAAATCCGGTCAACGAATTATTAATCTAAATGTAAAGTCCCGTTATCATGGATCAACCAGAGAAAACCTGCAAAAGACAGATGAAAAGGGTTTATTCATCTTTCAAGCTTCTTCTAACAGAACAATCGAAATTTTAGCTAAACCACCTAATGCTAAAGAGTATACAGTTTTTAAAATGATGAATTCATCTGTAAGTTCATCTGCGAGTCATCCGGTAAAAGTTTATTTACCCAAAACGATTGAAGAATATCGACAAAAAAACATAAAAATTCCTCATAGTAAAACCGTAAAGAATTTTTTTAAGGTGGTTGATCGTCATGGAAAAGTGATGAGCAACTTTCCTATACAATCGCGTCCTAAAGGGAAAAAATCTTTTGAACGTTCTACCAACGAAGAAGGACTGGCAGAAATAGAATCTTCTCCAAATCGGGACATCGAAATTTTAGTTCTGACATCGGGTGATACATTTGTTTTAAAAAAATCTGTAAATTCTGGCAGTGGTTCACAACAGCCAACACTTATTCAATTAGATGAACCTTACGATAATTTTAAAAGTTTATCGACGATCACTTTGCTAGATAGAAATGACAATAAATATAGTGTAGAAAGAACACACGTTGAAATATTGAACCTAGAGAGTAAAGAAAAAAATATCATCACTACTTCAAATGGAAAGCTTGTGGTTCGTGGTCATATTGGAAAATGGGTCAAGATAACAGTATATAAACCTGATGGTACTCCACTAAAATTTGTAGATTATTTACCAAAAAGAATAAATGAAAGTTCTGTTAAGTTGCATTTAGATGTAGATGTAACTAATGGGATTACTGAGATTAATGAACCTATTATAAATAAATCAGTAAAAAGTGGTATATGTGCATGTAATAGAGATATTACTTCTGATGAATTTAAAAAAATTATATCCAGTTCAATGGCCTCAAGTTTTCTAAAAGACTTAAATGAACAATTTAAAAAATTGAATATGAATAATTGCTTAGAAAAAGCACATTTTATAGCTCATACACTACACGAAACTGCTGGTTACTCTTTACTAGAAGAGGGGTTAGGTGGAAATCCTGAAAGCTCTGTATATGATGGTTATAAAGGGCGTGGATTAATGCAAATAACATATAAAAAGAATTATGAAGGATATGGAAATGCTATAAATCAGAGTTTTTTAGGCAATAATAAACATAGAATCGCAAAAGAGAAGCAGCATGCGGTAGGTTCAGCTATATGGTATTGGCAGAATTCTAAAGCAGGAAATCTTACTCCACATGCTTTAAAAAATGATCTAATAGCTACCTGTGCTTTAATTAACGGTGGATATAATGGTTTTAATGAAAGAGAAGGATATTATAAAAAAGCAGTTTTAGCTTTTAATATTAAAGAATGCCAAAATTTAGATAAAAATATTATAGATAGATTGGATCAATATACTGATTTTGAAAACAGCTATATTTATAGAAATAAAGTAGGGGAATGCTTTGGTTGGGGCTTGTGGAATGATCCTATTAGTCCTATTAAAAAGAAAAAAGGAAGAGATAGTGATGGGAAAACAAATGATGTGACACAAGCAAAAAAAGGATATAAACGATTTTTAGAACTAGCAAATGGCATTGAGTTTCCATTTGGGTATGAATTAAATAAGCAGAAACAGAAAATTAGTCGAAAAAGATATGGCTATTCTGCAGATCGTGCTAAAGCTTTTGCAAACAAGAGATTAGAAGAACTATGAAATTTTACCATATATTTATATTAATTATTTTATGTAGTATACAAGCTCACGCTACCACTGATTATTTTTGTTTAACAGATGGTAATAAATCCATTCTATTGGTTCCTAAGAATTATCCTGACTTCAGTACAGTTAAGTATTATCCTTATTTAAAAGATATTAAGGTTTCTAAAACTATCCAAATCTATAAGGTTGATATGGGAGAAAATGCTCATCCTGAAATTTATAGAACAATGAATGAAATTATTAATAATAAGATTACTGGTAAATATACATTTATGTCACAAGGTTATTTAATATATTACGCTACTTATTATAATTTAAAAACTAAGAAAAAAACTGAATTTTCTAGAGAATATGAACTAAAATTAAAAGGAGTAAATTGTTTATAATTTACTGATATTGTGTATATTTATATAGTCAATAATTTATTTTTAATAAGGATTTAAAATCCTGATAATAATTAAAATTTAAAAATGTTGATGATATATTGGTTAAGAGCTTCAATTATTAGTTGAAGCTCTTATAAATTATTATATTTACCCTTCCAAAACTTCTTCCAACAACTCTTCACTTGGTGCGAAGTAATATGCGCCATCCATTGGGGTTACAAAGTGAAGCAAGCGGTCATGAATACCATCGCCAGCTGTACCAAACATATGTTCTAACATATGGTCGATAATGTTTAAGTTCTTGGTATAAGCAATAAAGAATAAACCTTGGTCACCTTTACCATCACCATAAGGAAGAGAATGACGTAAAATTTCCATTTCTTCGCCTTTCTCATCTTCAATCACAACACGGGCAATGTGGGCATTTTCAGGTTTCACCTCATCATCCAGTTCAATAGACTCTAACTTGGTTCGACCCATCACATTTTCTTGCGCATCTACTTTTAATTTTTTCCATTTTTCCAGGTTATGTGCATAACGCTGCGCAAAGACAAAAGAGCCATCAGCAAAAATGCCAGCATCTTCACCCAGTAAGGCAACTTCAGCACGGTCATCCGGGAATTGCGGATTTTCAGTACCATCGATAAAGCCTGTAATGTCACGCCCATCGAAATAACGGAAACATACCCGTTCATCCAGCACTTCAACTTTATCTTGAATACCTTCAAAGAAAGATTGGCTTAAGGCAAAGCAAATGTCGGCACGAGCACTGGCAATATGAATCAGCACATCAGCAGGAACAACAGGCATTTGAAATGAACCTTGGATCGGTTTTAATTGTTTAAAGCCAGCAGGAATTTGATTATAGAGCTTTGCCCAAAGTTCGGGACCAAAAGCGACACCTGTTTTAATTTGCGCGTTAGGATGCTGGGTGATTAAACGATCACGTGTGGTAAATAAATCTGCAAATTTCTCTTTTAACTCATCAATCGTTAAGTCTTTTAAACGTAAAATAATAAACCGAGCATGATCTGAAGGTAATGGTAAAATTACAGATTGGGCAGTCATACAGGGCTCCTAACAATTTTTATAAAATATGTGACTGGCTTTATTGTGCCTCATCACTGCCTGGGTGAATAGCTCAAAGTTTTATTTTGATCGTGGATTTTTAACGCTTTATAAGTGTGAAAAGTCATATAATGAGCCGGTCTTTTTATCTCCTTGTATTTTATGTCTTACCAAGTTTGGCTTGCCTATATGTTGGCATGCTGGGTCATCAGTATTTCTCCTGGAGCAGGTGCAATTGCTTCGATGTCGAGCGGTTTAAATTATGGCTTTCGACGTGGCTATTGGAATGCTTTAGGTTTACAGCTGGCATTGTTGGTGCAAATTGGCATTGTGGCTGCTGGGGTAGGGGTATTGTTCGCGACTACACCTTGGGCTTTTCTGCTGGTGAAATGGTTTGGTGTGGTGTATCTCTTGTATTTGGCATACCTGCAATGGACAGCACCTGCACAGTCCATTGAGATTCAACAGGAACAACCGAATAAATCGATTCCTAAACTGGTCTTATATGGCTTCTTGGTCAATATGAGCAACCCGAAAGCGATTGTGTTTTTACTTGCCGTGTTGCCACAGTTTCTGGATTTGTCTAAACCACAATGGATTCAGTATCTGATTATGGCAGTCACCATGGTGAGCATTGATCTGATCGTGATGGCGGGCTATACCGGCTTGGCCGCCAAAGTTTTACGATTACTAAAATCGCCGAAACAGCAGAAATATATGAACCGAACTTTTGCCGTGTTGTTTAGCTGTGCAGCTGGATTACTGAGTTTGGTGCATCAGTAAGGATTGTTTCCCTCTCCTTTAAAGAAGTAAGAATCCTCAGAATATATTCTGAGTTTGCAAAGGAGAGAATGTTATAAAATAAAAATCATCTTAAAAATGATGCATATATAAAGGAAAAACTAAGTCATCTTCTTCACTTTCTGCACTGCAAAAATCACGGCAAACGATATCGCCATGGTCAGTACAATGGTTAAACCAGTAGAGGTGTCTAAACCTGCGCTTGACCATAGACCAACACTAATGCCAAATTGTGCAATCACAAAAGCCCACACCACCATCTGTTTAGGTGAGTTTGCTAAGAGTCGTGCTGTTAATGCAGGAATGACCAGTAGAGCACCCATCAATAATGAACCGACTGCACGTAAAGCCAATACGGTAAAGAGTGCCAGCAGCAGCATAAACACCAGGCGTTGCCATTTTGCGTTTACACCTTCACTCACTGCCATGTCCGGATCAATCGCGATTTGAATCTGCGCTTTCCAGTTTTTATACAACACCGCTAAAGCCGCAATAATGACGATGGCAAACATTGGCAAGTCTGACCAGGAAATTTGTAGCAGATCACCAAACAGGTAACTGAGTAGTTCCGGTCTTAGGCTTGGAATATGCTGTATAAACAGTAAGCCTGAGCAGAGCAGGGTTGCGGAACAGAGTGCCAGCAAGGCATCGTTGGGCAAGCGCGGGTCATGCAGTACCCATAAAATAGCCACCAATAGAAAAGCCAAAAAGCTCACGCCCAACCATAAAGGCAGGCTTAAAGCGCCGGCAATCGCCACACCCAGTAAAGTGCCATGTGCCATGGTGTCGGCAAAAAATGACATCCGTCGCCATAACATTAAACAGCCCAGCGGAGCAGTCAGAAACACCAACAGGGTTCCCATGGTCCATGCAGGTAACAAGAGTTGTAACCATTCCATCATGGCTTAAGCTTCCGGTTCAGGGTGAATATGAGGGCGAGAATCATGCTGACATGGAGCCGCACTATCACCATGCGCACAGTGGTCATGATGATGCTGATAGAACACACGGTTGGTGCCAAAAATGGCCTGATATTCCGGATGCTGCTGAACATTTTCCGGCAAGCCGCTACAGCAGATGTGCTTGTTCAGGCACACCACGCGATGCGTGCCTTGCATGACCCATTGCAAGTCATGCGATACCATCAACACGGCACAGTCATACTTGATTGGTAAGCTTCTGACATATTCATACAGTTCAGCTTCAGACTGAATGTCCAGACCTTGCATCGGTTCATCCAGTACCAGTACATCGGGCTGGCGCAGTAAAGCGCGTGCCAGTAACACTCGTTGCCGTTCACCGCCTGAAAGCTGCTGAACTTTACAATCCTGCAATTTGGTAATGCCGGTATCGCGAATAATTTCTGCTTTGATATCGGCGTCGCAATGTTCTAAAGCCAGTAAATCCTGCACCCGTAAAGGCAGGCTATGCGATGGATTAAACTTTTGCGGTACATAAGAGAATTTGAGTTTTTTATGGCTATGAATTTTGCCTGAATTGGCTTTCACAATCCCCAAAAGCACTTTAATCAGGGTAGATTTGCCTGCACCATTCGGACCGATCAGCGTGACAATTTCTCGCTCATGCAAGGCGAAATCGACATTCTTTAAGATGTCACGTTCGTCAATCCGAACACTGATTTTGTCTAAAGCAATCAGGGGATTGGTGGTTACTGTTTGTTGCGGCACTGCTGACATATCCCAGAAATTTCAATAATACTGTGATGTGCAGTAAATTGATCGGAGGCTGAAAGTTCATCTAATTGTGTTAATAAACCCTGAGCTGAGGCTTCTTTTACTTTCTTGCAAGCAGTACAGATTAAAAATGCCGCTTGATGTCCTTCGCGCGGATGACAACAGGGTATATAGGCATTAATCGAAGTTAAACGATGGATTAAGCCTTTTTCCAGTAAAAAGTCCAAAGTGCGATACACCGTTGGTGGTGCAGCAGGACGGTCAGACTCGCTCTTGATTTTGGCCAGCAAGTCATAGGCACCCATGGGGCCGGTGGCATTTAAAATCAGTTCCAGCACTTCTTTACGTAATGGGGTTAAACGCGCACCTGCAGAGGTACAGAGACTTTCTGCTTCAGCAAGACGTGTTGCTATATTATGATGGTCATGTACGCCATGTAATGCATTGTGATGTTCGTGCGAACATAAGCTCATAGCAAAACCTCAAGTACGGAATTTATAAAAATCAAAGGACATTAAATCTTAACATGAAGCACCTACAGTTTCGATCAGGCATAGGTATTTTTGTCGATTTGTTATATTATAACACTTATTGAACATTTGGTGATCTTCTTCATGTCCCGTTTCTTTGCATTTTGTGCCCTGGCCTTATTGAGTAGCTTTGGCTGGTCGCAAAATCTGGTGGTCTCTACACATCCAATTTATCTGATTGCTCAGGAAGTGACTCAAGGTATAGAGAAGCCTGTGCTTTTGTTGGGAGATCAGTCTGGACATGACATTACCCTGACTCCGGCACATCGCAAAGCCATTCTGGATGCCTCTTTGGTGATCTGGCTAGGTAAGGCACATGAAGCCCCATTGAATAAACTGTTGTCTGATAATCCCAAAGCGATTGCGATTTTAGATTCTGGTATTGTGCAAACGCTGCCTCAGCGTACTACCCGTGGTGTGGCGTTGAACAATACGGTCGATACGCATGTGTGGCTCGATCCCAACAATGCGGTGCGCATCGGCTTTTTTATTGCAGCCTTGCGTTCACAACAATTTCCTGAACATAAAGATGCCTACTGGGCCAATGCCAAACGCTTTGCACAAGAAATGTTGCTGAGTGCACAACAATACAATAGCCAGACTACAGCCAAACCTTACTGGTCATATCATGATGCGTATCAGTATCTGGAACGTGCTTTAAACCTGAAGTTTGCCGGTGCATTGACCGATGATCCCCATGTGGCACCTACACTGGCCCAAATTAAATATTTAAATGACAGCCGACCAAGTCGCAATATGTGCCTTTTGGCAGAAGGTCATGCCAGCAAAAACCAGTACCAAAAATTGAATCCGATTACCTTCCAAGCGGTCGATGAAAGCATGGGCAGGGAAGGGGACTTTGTGCTGGCGTGGAAGAAACTGGCCGATCAAACATATAAATGTGTACAAAATGCACGGAAATGATGCAAAAATTAAGCAACAATTGATGAGTTCGAAAGCGATTTATGTAATTAAAAAATCCGACTTAGGTCGGGAAAAGATTGCATGTTCAGGGGTGTAACTCTATAATGCCTGCGATTAAAAACGATCATCAGCTAAACTTGTCAAGCATGATTGCTGTGAGTGAATAAATAATGAGCCGAACTAGTCGCATGATTGACCGACGATTAGCGAAAGCTTTAGTCATCTTACAAGCATGCATGATCCCTGTTTCAGCCTTGATAGCGTGGGTCGTGAAAGACTCAACTGCAGCTTACAGTGCCGCACTTGGTGCGTTGGTGTGTTGGCTTGCAAGTTGTTATTTTTCCTGGCAATCGTTTCGAGCTGCAGGTGCGCGAGCTTCAAAACAGGTTCTTTCGAACATGTATAGAGGCTTGATGGGCAAATTTGCAATTGTGATTGTTGGTTTCATTTTAATTTTAAGCAATGTTAAACCGTTGTCAGCGGTGGCATTGTTTTGTGGATTTATACTTGTTCAGACGATGACGTGGGTCGCACCTTTTTGGGCGTCACGACTCCAGAAATGAGTTTAAACACAACAAAAAATTGAAAAGTTTTTTAGGAGAAGAACGAGATATCAGGCAGCACGCGATGTTCGTTCTCTCTATTTAGTATTTGACATTGACCAGGTGTGATTTATGGCTGCTGAAGAACATGCCCTTACTTCGACCGAGTACATCAAGCATCACTTGACCAATTTAACCTATGGCAAAATGCCGGATGGTTCTTGGAAATTGGCTGAGACTGCTGATGAAGCTCAACAGATGGGGTTCACTGCTATTCACTTGGATTCAATGGGTTGGTCTATCACTCTCGGTGTGGTTTTCTGTTTGTTGTTCTGGTTAGTAGCGAAAGCTGCAAATGCTGGTGTTCCTACCAAGTTCCAGTCTGCAATCGAAATGATCATCGAGTTTGTTGACTCAAGTGTCCGCGACACTTTCCATGGCAAATCACGCTTAATTGCGCCTTTAGCCCTCACAATTTTTGTGTGGATTTTCCTCATGAACGCGATGGATTTACTACCAGTAGATTTCATCCCGCATCTTGCAGGAATTATTGGTTCAAACGTATTTGGTATGGACCCGCACCACGTTTACTTCAAGATCGTTCCATCTACTGACCCTAACGTTACCCTTGGTATGTCATTGTCGGTATTTGTACTTATCTTGTTCTATAGCATTCGTGAAAAGGGCATCGGCGGTTTCGTCGGCGAGTTAGCACTCAACCCATTTAACCCAAGTAACCCAGTTGCAAAAGCGTTGCTCATTCCAGTGAACTTGATTCTGGAACTCGTAACATTCCTTGCACGTCCAGTTTCATTGGCTCTACGACTTTTCGGTAACATGTATGCAGGTGAGTTAATCTTCATCCTGATCGCGTTATTACCGTTCTGGATCCAGTGGGCGTTGTCTGTGCCTTGGGCGATCTTCCACATTCTTGTTATTACGTTACAAGCGTTCATTTTTATGATGCTGACTATCGTATACTTGAGTATGGCTAGCGAAAAACATTAATGGTATTGCCTGACTGTCAACCGATGGTTGGGCTTAATTTTTTACTTTAATTTGGTATATACCTAACCTCTGAGGAATTATCATGGAACTCACTTTAGGTCTAGTTGCAATTGCATCTGCTATCTTGATCGCTTTTGGTGCTTTAGGTACTGCGATTGGTTTTGGTCTTTTAGGCGGCCGTTTCCTTGAAGCTGTAGCTCGTCAACCAGAATTGGCTCCACAACTTCAAACTCGTATGTTCTTAATCGCGGGTCTTCTTGATGCTGTGCCTATGATCGGTGTTGGTATTGGCTTGTTCTTCATCTTCGCTAATCCATTTGTAGGTTAATCAGCTTAATTCCTAAATTAAACCATTGAGGAATAGCAATGAATATCAACCTCACATTGATTGGCCAAGCGATTGCATTTGCGATGTTTGTCGCATTCTGCATGAAGTTTGTATGGCCACCACTAATCAATGCGATTAGTGAGCGTCAGCGTAAAATCGCTGATGGCTTAAACGCTGCTGAAAAAGCGAAAGCTGACCTTGCCGATGCGCAAGCTCAAGTGAAAGCTGAATTAGACGCAGCTAAAGCACAAGCGGCTCAATTGATCGAACAAGCGAACCGTCGCGGTGCGCAATTGGTAGAAGAAGCGCGTACTCAAGCAGCTGCTGAAGGTGAGCGTATTCGTCAACAGGCTAAAGAAGCTGTTGATACTGAAATCAATGCTGCCCGCGAAGAATTACGTCAACAAGTTGCTGCTCTTGCAGTTACTGGCGCAGAAAAAATTCTGACCCAGCAAGTTGACGCAGAAGCTCACAATGCCATGCTGACTCAGCTGGCTGCTAAACTTTAAGAGAGGCGGATTATGGCTGAACTCTTGACGTTGGCACGCCCATACGCTAAAGCAGCATTTGCTTACGCTTCTGAGCAAGGTGCAACTGACTCTTGGTCAAATGCATTGAATTTGCTCAGTGCTGCGGTGCAAGATGAAGCATTTTCAGCTTACTTAAATCGCCCTGAGCTTACTCCTGCAGAGCAGGTAAGTGTTTTTGCCAAAGTTTTAGGTGAAGATCAAACCGCAGCAGTGTCAAACTTTTTGACATTGCTTGCTGAAAACAACCGTTTGGAACTTCTTCCTGAAATTGCGACAGAATACGAACAGCTCAAATCACAGAATAACAACACTGTGGATGTAGTGATTGAATCTGCATTCCCATTGTCTTCTACACAAGAACAAGTACTTGCAGATGCGTTGAAAAAACGCTTTAACGCTGCGGTAAATGTTTCTGTAGAAGTTAAACCAGAACTAATTGCTGGTGTAGTTATTCGTGCAGGCGACCAAGTGATAGATGATTCTGCGCTTAACAAGCTTGAAAAAATGCGGACTCGTCTTCTTGCGTAATTATTTATAAAAAATTACTGCGTAAAAGAAGACTGAACTTTAAAAAGATTGAGGTATAGCGCAATGCAACAACTGAATCCATCCGAGATCAGTGCGCTCATTAAACAGCGTATCGGCGATCTGGACACCAGCGCGACCGCTAAGAACGAAGGGACCATTGTTATGGTTTCCGACGGTATTGTGCGTATTCACGGCCTTGCTGATGCAATGTACGGTGAAATGATCGAATTCGACGGCGGCTTATTTGGTATGGCACTGAACCTAGAACAGGATTCAGTGGGCGTCGTTGTTTTAGGTAACTACTTAAGCCTTCAAGAAGGTCAAAAAGCTCGTTGCACAGGTCGTGTATTAGAAGTTCCGGTTGGTCCAGAACTTTTAGGCCGTGTAGTAGATGCTTTGGGTAACCCGATTGATGGTAAAGGCCCTATTGATGCAAAATTAACCGATGCTGTTGAAAAAGTAGCACCAGGTGTAATTTGGCGTCAATCAGTGGATCAACCTGTACAAACTGGTTATAAATCAGTAGATACAATGATCCCAGTAGGCCGTGGTCAACGTGAGTTGATCATTGGTGACCGTCAAACTGGTAAAACAGCAATGGCGATCGATGCGATCATCGCTCAGAAAAACTCTGGCATTAAATGTGTATACGTAGCAATTGGTCAAAAACAATCGACTATCGCTAACGTAGTACGCAAGCTAGAAGAAACTGGCGCTATGGCGTATACAACTGTTGTAGCAGCAGCTGCAGCTGATCCAGCAGCAATGCTGTATCTAGCTCCGTACTCTGGCTGTACAATGGGCGAATACTTCCGTGACCGCGGTGAAGACGCGTTAATCATTTATGATGACTTGTCTAAACAAGCTGTTGCGTATCGTCAAATTTCATTGCTTTTACGCCGTCCACCAGGTCGTGAAGCGTATCCAGGTGACGTATTCTATCTTCATAGTCGTCTACTTGAACGTGCTTCTCGTGTATCTGCTGACTACGTTGAGAAATTCACTAACGGTGAAGTTAAAGGCCAAACTGGTTCATTAACTGCATTGCCGATTATTGAAACTCAAGCGGGTGACGTATCTGCATTCGTACCAACCAACGTAATTTCGATTACTGATGGTCAGATCTTCCTTGAAACATCATTGTTCAACGCGGGTATTCGTCCTGCTGTGAACGCGGGTATCTCTGTATCTCGTGTTGGTGGTTCTGCGCAAACTAAGATCATCAAAAAATTGTCTGGTGGTATCCGTACCGCTTTGGCTCAATATCGTGAACTTGCAGCGTTCGCTCAGTTTGCTTCTGACCTTGATGAAGCAACTCGTAAGCAACTTGAACACGGTCAACGCGTAACTGAATTAATGAAGCAAAAACAATATGCTCCATATTCAATCGCTGACCAAGCTGTTTCAATTTACGCATCTAACGAAGGCTACATGGCTGACGTAGAAGTGAAGAAAATCGTTGCATTTGATGCTGCGTTAGTTTCTTACTTCCGTTCAGAACAAGCTGCGTTAATGCAAAAAATTGACGAGACTGGTGCTTGGGATAAAGATATCGAAGCAACATTCAAAGCAGGTATTGAAAGCTTTAAAGCGACTCAAACTTACTAAGTTTCAACTTTGTTGAATTTAGTGTTGGTTTGGTTCACGGAATCAACCTTCGGAAGCTCGAAAGAGCTTTCGAATACTAGGTTAAGCGTATGGCAAATTTAAAAGAAATTCGCGCCAAAGTAGCTAGTATCAAGAGCACGCAAAAGATTACTCGCGCGATGCAAATGGTAGCAGCTTCTAAGATGCGTCGTGCGCAAGAGCGCATGGCTCAAGGCCGTCCGTATGCCGAAAATATGCACCGTGTAATTGCTCATTTGGTACAAGCGAACCCTGAATACAAACACCGTTATATGGTTGAACGTCCTGTTAAGCGCGTTGGCTATATCATTGTGTCTTCAGATCGTGGCCTTGCTGGTGGTTTGAACATTAACCTGTTCAAGAAAGTGGTAAAACACGTTCAACAGCAACAAGAGCAGTCAATTGAAGTTCAATTTGCTTTGATTGGTCAAAAAGCGGTTTCGTTTTTTAAAAACTACGGCGGTAAAGTGCTGGGTGCGACTACAAACGTAGGTGATGCGCCGAGTCTTGAACAGTTAACTGGTTCTGTGCAAGTGATGTTGGATGCTTATGATAAAGGCGAGTTAGATCGTATTTATCTAGTGTCAAATGGCTTTGTTAACGCCATGACTCAAAATCAAAAGATCGAACAACTTGTTCCTTTAGCAGCTGCTGAAGAAAACGATGGTCTAAACCGTCAATACGGTTGGGACTACATCTATGAGCCAGAAGCTGAAGAGCTGTTAAATGGCTTATTGGTTCGTTACATCGAGTCTATGGTTTATCAAGGCGTGATTGAAAACATCGCGTGTGAGCAGTCTGCCCGTATGGTTGCAATGAAAGCTGCAACTGACAACGCAGGTGACCTCATCAAGAGCCTACAACTTATTTATAACAAGCTGCGTCAAGCCGCGATTACTCAGGAAATTTCTGAGATCGTTGGTGGTGCCGCTGCCGTTTAACATTATTAGTTTGAATTGAGGAGACAGCAATGAGTAGCGGTCGTATCATTCAGATCATCGGCGCGGTTATCGACGTCGAGTTTGAACGTAATAGCGTTCCTAAGATCTATGACGCTCTCCAAGTTGACGGTACTGAAACTACTTTAGAAGTTCAGCAACAACTTGGTGATGGTGTAGTTCGTACCATCGCAATGGGTTCTACTGAAGGCCTTAAACGTGGTCTTAACGTAACTAACACTGGCGCGCCTATCTCTGTACCTGTAGGTACAGCATGTTTAGGTCGTATCATGGACGTTCTTGGTCGCCCTATCGACGAAGCTGGTCCAGTTGCGACTGAAGCGCGTTTGCCAATTCACCGTCAAGCACCTTCTTATGCTGAACAAGCAGCTTCTACTGACCTTTTAGAAACTGGTATTAAAGTAATTGACTTACTTTGCCCGTTTGCTAAAGGTGGTAAAGTTGGTCTGTTCGGTGGTGCCGGTGTTGGTAAAACTGTAAACATGATGGAATTGATCAACAACATCGCTAAAGCTCACTCAGGTTTATCTGTGTTTGCTGGTGTTGGTGAACGTACTCGTGAAGGTAACGACTTCTATCACGAGATGAAAGATTCTAACGTTCTTGACAAAGTAGCAATGGTCTACGGTCAGATGAATGAGCCACCGGGTAACCGTTTACGCGTAGCGTTAACTGGTTTGACCATGGCTGAATACTTCCGTGACGAAAAAGATGAAAACGGTAAAGGCCGTGACGTATTGTTGTTCGTAGACAACATTTACCGTTACACATTGGCTGGTACCGAAGTATCTGCACTTCTAGGTCGTATGCCATCTGCAGTAGGTTACCAACCGACTCTTGCAGAAGAGATGGGTGTTCTTCAAGAACGTATTACTTCTACTAAGTCTGGTTCGATTACATCTATCCAAGCGGTATATGTACCTGCCGATGACTTAACAGATCCATCGCCTGCAACTACATTCGCTCACTTGGACGCAACTGTAGTATTGAGCCGTGACATCGCATCTTCTGGTATTTACCCAGCGATCGATCCACTTGACTCTACTTCACGTCAGTTAGATCCATTAGTAGTGGGTACTGAGCATTACGAGATTGCTCGTTCAGTTCAAAACGTTCTTCAACGTTATAAAGAATTGAAAGACATCATCGCGATTCTTGGTATGGACGAGTTAGCTGAAGAAGACAAACTTACTGTATACCGTGCACGTAAGATCCAACGTTTCTTCTCTCAACCGTTCCACGTAGCTGAAGTGTTTACTGGTGCTCCTGGTAAACTTGTACCGCTTAAAGAAACAATTCGTGGCTTTAAAGGTCTTCTAGCTGGTGAATACGACCACATTCCAGAACAAGCGTTCTACATGGTTGGTGGTATTGACGAAGTTATTGCTAAAGCTGAGAAACTTTAATTAGTTACCTAATTTAGGAGATTCTCATGTCAACTATGCAATGTGACGTTGTAAGTGTTAAAGAGTCTTTGTACTCGGGCACTGTAACTATGCTAATTGCTAAAGGTGCTGGCGGTGAGTTGGGTATTATGCCTGGCCATGCTCCGCTAGTAACTTTGCTCAAGCCGGGCGCAATCCGCGTTCTGCTTGAAAACGGTACAGAAGAATTAATCTATGTATCTGGTGGTGTTCTAGAAGTTCAACCGCATGTTGTTACGGTTCTTGCAGATACTGCAGTCCGTGCAGAAAACTTAGATGAAGCTGCAATTATTGAAGCACGTAAAAATGCTGAACAATTGCTTGCGAATCAAAAGAGCGACTTGGACTCTGCTGCTGCGCTTGCTGCTCTTGCAGAAACTGCTGCACAGCTGGAAACTATCCGCAAAATCAAAAACCGCGCTCAATAAGACACGGTTCGAGATTGAAAAACCACCCGAAAGGGTGGTTTTTTTATATATAAAATAATGTATATTCAAAACAAATAATTAGTAAAAAATTCAAAATGCTAAATTATATTTATATGGATGATTTGCCCTTATTTACCTATATTATTTACTTCTTCATAGGTTATGGTTTTACTCTATATTCACATAACATTGGTTTAGAAAAATTTTCTGTGAGAACACTACCATATTGGTTTTACTGTATTTTATATTTTGTTGGTAATCTAGCTATGTTAAGTGTTATGAGCTTAATGAAAACGCATCTTGGGTTATACTTTTTAGCGAATATAGTGTTGCCTTATGCTGCTTTGTGGCGATCATTTCCTGCAGAAAAATCATAAAATCAATGGAATGAGACAATGCTATTCACTTTTTTGAGTGTGTTAACTTTAGTCCTATCATTGGGTATCTGTAGTGTTTTTTTTCTTCAAAGAAAGTTTACAATTACCTTAAGCATATTATCTTTTTTATTGTGGATGGTAAGTCTTTGGTTGTGGATGAATTATTTAATGGAATTTCATCCTATCAAATAAAGGGTGTACTAAAACATCTGCCTAATAAATTCTTATGAACCTAATCGATTTTGAAATCCACTTCTGGGAACTCTATCAAGACGACACTCATTATTACTTAAGTATCGCGGTCGACATGAATTCAGTGGTATCCTGCTGGGATTTGGAGCTGACCCATTACTCATAATGTCCTGATTAAAAATTTCATCAAAACTTTTTAACCTAATTTTCTAAACCAAAAATCTAGTTTTTATCATCTTTGAAGAAAGCCTGTCTGAGTTGACCCAATAACAGATCACTCACCTTGTCATCTTGAATCTTAATCTGTTGCTTTAATTTTTCAGCTTTTGGCGGGTCTTCCGGAACGATAATTTCTTCTCCAGATTGGTCAGCATATGAAATAGGTTGAGGGTTTGCCGTGACCAGATTGGATGAAGCGGGATATTCGACATGCCAAAGCTGAGTTGAAAGCGCCATGATGTATTTATATTCATCCGTATCTGGCTGAAAACGTCTATAGAATTGTAAATCTTGCAACGCTTCTAAACGATCACCTGGGGCAGTGGAGGAAGGATTTTGCCATTCGGCAATGATCGGATGCAGCTCATGTTGCATCAAATGGTAATCAAGCCAGTCACCAAGCAGGCTGTGGTCAATATCTGCAACATAATCGCTGTCTTGCTGGATCAACTGTTGAAGTCGTTGCAATACGTTAATTTCTTTTTGTTGAAGCACATAACGTGCTTCAGTATCAAGTTGTTCCAACTCTGTAATAGGAAGCTCTAGAAAGCGTTGTTGCTGTTCAAAAGCATCCACAATATTGCTTTGATGGACACTATTCCATTGCTGTAAAGCATGAATTTCAAGTTGCTGAATTTCTTTAAATGCCTTGCTTCGATAGTGACTAAGCTTAATACGTTGAATATTTTGTTGATTAAATTCAATTCGTTGTTTGATGTATTCAACATAGAGGTTTGTTTGTTTGGGGCTAACCGGTTGAATAACATCAACCAATAACAATTGCTGCTGTTGGCGGTATTTGAGCCAGTCTTGAATCAGTTGAACCTCTTTTATGGGTTGAGAAAAAAATTGATTTAAGCGTGGGATAGCTTTTTCAGGCATGATGAAATGGAATGCGCCATATGTCAGGGTTGCTAAACAGACCACCACTAGAACAATTTTTTTCATTATATAAATGTGTTCTCTTTATTTGTTATTTGTACATCCTATCGTAAAAATGAGAACTGGTTAATGTTTTTCTATAAAAATATTAAATATTTATGAAAATGGAAAACTCACTATTAATTAGAATGTTTAGCTTAAAAATTTAATGAAAGTTTTGCTTAAACAAGGCTTTTTCTTCTCAATACTTTTGGATGTTTGAAAATGGGTAGTCAACAATATCTAAAGTTGCATATATTTTATCCGCACATTTTCTTAATCTAAAACAAATCATTCGCTGGCTTAGACCCTATGAACCTCATTGCCCATGAACCACATTTTTGGGAACTTTACCAAGACGATATTCATTATTACCTCAGCATTGCGGTCGATATGAGTTCAGTGGTGTCGTGTTGGGACTTGGTCTTAACACAAGAGGAAATACAGGGTTATGAACACCGCGGTCGCGAGAGCATTCAAGAATTGGTTAAGTCGATGATTGCTTTGGCCTATAAAGGTGATTTTTCTACAATGGAAAGCCGTCTGGCCAAACCTTATGAGCGTCAGGCCATGCAGGCAGCATTTAAAGCGTGGCAGAATAGTCAAAAAGTAGAGTAAGCGATTTATTCAGAAAGAGGGAGAATAGAAAACTCACCATTGCCGATAATTCTTATCTTAAAAATTTCGTCAAAACCTTCATTCAAATTGGGTACTTCAAGCTTTTTATGGGTGGCACGTACACCCACCTCAGGAATATTGGCTTTACCTGCGCGCAAACTATTCCGCTCTAAGGTGCTGTGCAAGTCTGTCTCAAAATAATAGCAAATCACTTCAAAGCCAGCATCTTTGGCACGCTGAATATATCGGGCACGATCATCTTGAGTCGGGTTGGTGTTATCAATCACCATCTTGGTTTTAGAGGCAAGACCTGCTTCAAAAATCATATTTTCCCGATGCCGGGTTTTCAGCATATCCAGATTAATGCGCAAATGACTATGGTGCAGATTCAGCAGGTAAAAGCTGGATTTACCTGAAGCCTGAATCCCTGTAAAAATAATCAGTTGCATGATACGCGCTACATCTTGAAGTCAGGTTTTATTAAATCATAAATCGTCCGTTTCGGGATATTCTTCTCGCTTGCCGCTTTCATAACTGGCAAAGTGAGGCTGTGTCCGTTTAAACACTGGGGCAGCACTATCCCAAGGCCAGTCGCCAAAATGGGTTTCCCGATAGCGCTTGAAGGCATCATTCAGTTCTTGTGGCGTGTTGAGGACAAAAGGTCCACGCATAGCAACGGGTTTAGCAATCGGTTCACCTTCCAGCCATAAAATCCGTGCTTCCAGTCTACCTGCTTTTAACTGAATTACCTGATCCGGTTTGAGCTCAACCAGATGTTTAAATTGAATTGCCTGAGCTTCAATCCATAGTTTGTTGCCCTGATAAAAATAGGCGAACCGGGTCGCTGTCGCAGAGCTTGCAGGAATAGTGAGTTCTGCGTGTGGCTCTAAACTCATCAAATAAATATTCACCTTATTTTCATTGGCCGTAGCCCAGGAATGTGGCGGGCATGGAATCGCATTGGTTGATTTAAAACTTCCTGAAATGACCCGAATATCTGATTTATGACCTGCCAGATCGCTTTCAATCACATGGGGGATATGTTCACGCCACATCATTTTATAGTGGGCATCTTGCTGTTTTTGTTCAGGGGGAGGAATTAAACCAGATTTGAAACAGCTCAAAAGGATTCTCTTGATGTTCATCCAATAAAGGAAACATTTCACAGTGTTCAATGCCATTGCACATCACCGGCCGCATAACGGCCAGCATTTCCCAGCGAGTCGAAATGATCGACATAGCCTTTTTCTCGACCAGAGTAATGGTTTCAAAACCGGTATGTGGATGTTCCGAAAAACCGGGCACGACATCGCCATAGTACATATTGAACTCTTTATTTTTTGCCGCAGTTTGTGGCCTCATCTCGGCATTCGCTGCTGGAAAATGATCAATATGATGGGCAGTAACGATAAACGGATCTTTCAGATCAAGACGGAATTCAACTGGAACAATCGAGAGTATGGACAAGTCGTTCATGCGCGATATCCTTAAATCAAGTTTTTGTTTTTATGAGCAATAGATGAATAAGCAACTTATTTGATGACTTTGAAGCTGGGTTGAAAAATGGTCTATAGCTGAACTGTAAGATGCATCAACATGAGTGAATTTGCTACAAATTAGCAACTATGGAGTTATTTATTCTTCTTTATAGTAGAACCAGCTTATTAAAAAAGCGATCTCAATATGTGTCATATGGAGAGAGTAAATATGGCAACAACAATGAAAGCAGCAGTGGTGACTGCATTTGGTCAGCCGCTGCAAATACAAGATGTTGAAATTCCTAAAATTAGTCCCGGCAAAGTGCTGGTGAAGATTATTGCCACAGGTGTTTGTCATACCGATCTGCATGCCATGCATGGGGATTGGCCAGTGAAACCGACTTTGCCTTTTATTCCTGGACATGAAGGTGTAGGTGAAGTCATCGAAGTAGGTGAGGGCATTGAGCACTTAAAGGTTGGTGATATTGTCGGTGTTCCATGGCTGTATTCAGCTTGTGGGCATTGTGATCATTGTTATGCAGGTTGGGAAACCCTGTGCAAGAAACAACAAAATTCAGGTTATTCAGTCAATGGAAGTTTTGCCGAATATTGTCTGGCAGATGGCGATTATGTCGGGGTGATTCCTGAAGGTGTCGATCTGCTGGAAATCGCCCCGATTCTATGCGCGGGTGTAACGGTATATAAAGGCTTGAAAATGACTGAAGCCAAAACCGGTGATTGGATGGCCATTTCCGGTATTGGTGGCCTAGGGCATGTAGCCGTTCAATATGCCAAAACTATGGGCTTTAATGTGGTGGCGATTGATGTAGATGACACTAAACTTGATTTGGCAAAAAGCTTGGGTGCAGATGTTGGATTAAATGCGCTTAAAGTCGATGTGAAAGAACAAGTATTGAAAGCCACTGGTGGTGAGGGCTGTCATGGTGTTTTAGTCACCGCCGTCTCTCCGAAAGCATTTGAACAAGCCGTTGCCATCATCCGACGTGGCGGAACCATGGTCTTGAACGGTTTGCCACCCGGAACATTCGACTTGTCTATTTTTAATATGGTGCTGGAAGGTATTACCGTACGTGGTTCTATCGTCGGAACACGTTTAGATTTGAAAGAAGCACTGGATATTGCTGCTCGTGGCAAAGTCAAAGCCCATATTCATGTCGAACCCCTCGAAAACATCAATGATATTTTTGAGCGGATGGAGCATGGCAAAATTGACGGTCGTATTGTGATTGATATGAAACTTTAATCTGCCAACAGAATCAGACCACTTCAGCACAACTGAATTGGTCTGTCTCTGATGCGTCTATCTTTAGGTAGAGACTAGCTTTTTTGAGCATCTTTATCCTGACTGTCAGGAATCATCATGCTGGCAAGCTTGACCATTTCCAGCTGGATATTACCCATCTGTTTTTCAATTTTCTTGAAATCGACCTGAGCCAAGTTGATTTCTCCATTGAGCAAGGGAGTTGCGAGTACTTGTTGGTTGGCCTGCAGCAAATCTTGGCGAATGGACTCAATTTCCTGACTTTTTAAGTTTAGGCTACTCAGTGCCTGATTAAATCCAGTCAGTTGCTGTTTCAAGGTATCGGCACTGTCTTGAAGCTGTGTCTGATCTTTATCCTCAATGGCTGTTTGTAAATCAGTCTGGGTTTGTTTGAGCTGCTCGACATAATCACCCGCTTTCAACTGCATATCGGCCACATCACGAACGATATAAAACATGTTGCCACTTTTCAGTTCGGCTTTTGGCGTTGCGGTTGATTCGGTGCTTAATTCCTGAGCGTCCTGTTCAGATACTTCGCTTGATTGTGAAGTGTGGGTTTCTGTTGAGTCAGGAGTATTGGCTTGCTCACAACCAATCAATATAAGGCCCGCACTAAACATCACAAAAGGAGAAACCACATTTTGGATGAATTTTTTCATAACCAATTCAGATCTTTATTTCAGTAAAGATGAATATAAGGCTGAAATGTGTAGAAAAAACTGATTGTTGCAAAGCGATAACAAATTTATTTTCAGCTATTCATAAAGAGTGCCGAAGCACTCTTTTTTCACCGAGATTGTTGAGCATTAACCGCGAATGATTTTAATGATGTTATGGTTCATTACGTTGGTTAACACATAGTCGCCATTCACTTTAATCCATTGCTGGTGCAGCAACCAAAGCAGTAGATAAGGATAAAACGATTGCTTTTACTCGAGTATTCATACTTCACCTTTTAATGATGGCGGTTTGTTTATGAGTTGATCATAGTTCTAAGTTGTTGATAAATATGGGATGGATTGTTGTTGAATGATTAAAATCATGAAAGAAAAATGAAGAGCAGAATTTTTTATTTTAATTAGTTAAACTTTTGTTTTTAAATGAAAAATATAAGCACCTACAGGCTGTGTAGATGCTTACATTACTGTTACAAATTACTTGCCGAGTTCAGCATTAATCGCCTCAACAATACGCGGATCATCTGCCTTGATGTCTGGCGCAAAGCGGGCAATCACTTCACCTTTTTTATTAATCAGGAATTTTTCAAAGTTCCACAGCACTTCAGGTTTAGGATTAGGTGTTAAGCCATAATCGACCAAGTCTTCCCACCAGGGACCTTCACCAATACGTTCAGGAATGGCTTGAGTCAAGGTCTGGTAAAGCGGGTGTTTATCTTCACCCGCCACTGAGATTTTAGAAAATAGCGGAAAATCGACCTGATAATTTAAAGAGCAGAACTCCTGGATTTCTGCATCTGAGCCCGGTTCCTGGGCCAAGAAATTATTGGCAGGAAAGCCTAAAATCTCTAGTCCTTGGTCTTTCTTTTCTTTATACAGCTTTTGTAGGCCTTCATATTGCGGGGTTAAACCACATTTAGATGCCACATTCACCAAGAGCAATACTTTGCCTGCATATTGATTTAACGTGGTGTCTTGTCCGGCAATGGTTTTGACGGGAATGTCATAAACAGATTGGCTCATGAGAAAGTCCTTAAATATTTGAATGTGAATTACTGCTTTGTTTTAAAGCTTATTCTGCATACCGACAAGTCTTTATTGATATGAAGATATCAATATTCATTCATAGCTGAATTAAAAAACAGGTCAATCGACCTGTTTTTGGGTATTCGGCAGAGCTTATGGGGTTGTTTTTGCTGGGGCAGTTTTGACCTGGTTTTGCAGTGCCTGCATTTCAGTCATCAATTCTTTCTGCAATTGAGCGGCACGGTTCTGTAATTCCGTCACTTTTTGCTTATTCGGTGAGCTTTCAAGACTGGTTTCTGCCAGCACTATGCCTAAGTTATTGGATTCTCTGATTTTGTCACGAACAACATTCACTTCGCTACTTTTCAGTTTTAAGGCATCAAGTTCTTGATTAAATTTATTAATATAGGTTTTCATCTGTGCCACAGTACTGGTTAAAGTAGCTTTGTCACCTTTTTGCACTGCCTGATTAGCTTTATTTTGCAGATCCGTAGCCTCTTGGGAGTTCTTGTTGGAGAGCATCTGGATTTGATCTAAATCACTTTTAATATCAGCTGAATTATTCGAGCTGAGGCTAGCTGTGACCGGTTGAGTGGTGGTTGAGGTTGAGGTGGTTGCTGATGATGCGGGTGCCTCATTTGTTTTTTTATCACAGGCCGTTAATGCCAGAGCAGCCACACACAGTGAAGCCAGTAATGATTTTTTCATATCGCATCCTTATAGATCCAATGAAAACATCAGATCTAAATATTAAAACAAACATTAAAAACGTTAAAAATATAGTTTAGACTCGATTCAACACAGTGCTGTGATCAAAATGGCATAGGACGTTGACTGGTGACTAGGGCGTTTTTGTTGTTAAGCTGCTGCAAATTGCAAAAAGAGTTATTTATTTAATAACATAAAGGATTAGATATCGCGCAGTTGTGCAGGGGTTTGTTCGGTATAACGCTTAAAGAATTCAATAAAACTGGAACTGTGCTGATACCCCAATTCATAGGCCAGTTTTTTCACTGTTTTGCCTTGGCGAATCTGTGTGATCGCATACAAAATTTTAGCCCGATTGCGCCATTCAGATAAACTCAATTGTAATTCCTGCTGGCTTAAACGCAGTAAATGTCGTTCGCTGATGGATGAGTCTCTGATGAGTTGTTGCAAGCTTTTCTGAAATAGTTCTGGATTGGCCAATTGCTGTAATAGTGGCTGTAGCAAAACATGATGGCTTTGCGGTAAATAATGTTCATAGGCAGGTGCAGTTTTTAGTTGATCGAATAACACCTGTAATAAATTACGATAATGCAGCGTGCTTATGTCTTGATGTTTTTGTTCCAGGATTTCATGTACCAGATGCCGAAGAAAGGGGCGAATGCTTAAAGTTTTGGTGCAAGCAGCAAAATACTCACATAGACAAGGATGCACACGAATACAGACATAATGTGTAATTTGTTCATCCAGTGCGATCGAGGCATGTGCGGTTTGTGGAGGAAGCCACAGACCATAGTTGGGAGGCGACAGATATCTTTGTCCTTCTATTTCATATTCCAAAATACCGTTCAGGCTAAAATTAAAATCACCCCATAAAGAACTGTGTGGTGCCACAATTTCATCTTTTTGATAAAAGAAGTCATTCACTTCTATATAGTGCTCAATATGCTTCAGCATATGAATATCCTTGTGTTCATTTTTTTATTTGTAGAGTGATCATTGAAAGACTTGGAAAGTTATTTAAATAGCCACAATCCGGTCAGTCAGTGTCTGTAGCTCAATACTGATGTCTGAAATTCGATATTCTAATTATTTCAGACTTCAGTAAAAATGAAAACGGGATATTCAGGCGCGGGAAAGGGTATGACACAGCAACACAAGACAGTAGGGTGGGCGATCGCTTTGCCCTTGCTGGCAGTCTTAATTTGGTCGATGAACATTACCGTAACCCGCTATGTAGCGGACTATATTTCACCTGTCAGTATCAGTTTCTATCGCTGGCTGGTGGCTTTTGTGGTCTTAACCCCGTTTATGCTGAGCAAGGTCTGGCGTGAACGGCAGCTGGTTTTGGCGCACTGGAAACAGCTTGCCGTTCTTGGTGCTTTTGGAATGGTACTGTATCAAGGTCTGGGTTATAGCGCAGCGCATTATACCACCGCCACCAACATGGGCATTATCAATGCCTTCATTCCGGTGTTTACCATCTTTGTGTCCATGTTTATGCTGAAGGACATTCCAAACCGCTTTGCTGTTATAGGTAGCATTCTGTCTTTTGCAGGTTTGCTCTATGTCATGGCGCAGGGAAATTTTAGTCATTTGCTGAAATCAGGTGGACATCTGGGTGATGTCATGATGGTACTGGCGGTATTTTTTTACGCGTTTTATGGGGTTTTCCTGAAAAAATGGCAGCTCCAGATTCCCTTGCTGATTAGCCTCTATGTGCAGATTATTTTTGCCCTGCTTTACCATTTGCCTTTTGTGTTATGGCTGGGCTTGGATGGCATTAATCCACAGAATCTGGGCAGTGTGCTGTATGCCGGTATTTTCCCATCTTTGATTGCACCACTGTTGTGGATGCTGGCAGTCCAGATGATCGGGCCGAATCGCACCAGTATTTTTATGAATTTAATGCCAGTCTGTACCGCCATTATTGCCAATCTGTGGTTAGGTGAAGCATGGACCATGTATCACAGCATCGGTGGTATGATCATTTTATTGGGTATTTTATTGGCTCAAAAGAAAGATCGAGTGGTAACAACAGCAAAATTAAATGCCTAAACGCAAAAACAACCGATTAAAAAACAGACAAATAAACTGGTTTTATCACTAATTTTTATGAAAATAAAGTCTGAGTCGTAGTTTTAAAAAAAGTATTTAAAATGGATGTTTAGCTAAAAGATAATTAAAAAATAGTGAGATAATTTAAATTATTAATAAAAAATGATAAATATTTGATAGTTTTTAGCTGTCTTTTAAGATAAATAATATATTTGTATAAAGAAATTAATTATTACATAATATTTATATCGTGAATGTTTAAGTTATTCTTAACAATCTTTAAACCTTCACAACCAGATTTACATACCCTCTGGATGTGATTTATGCACATCCTTTTTATGCTCAACCGTCCCTATATGGTTGAGCTTTTTTTTGCCTGAAAATTAGCTCAGTCCCTTATTTATTACATAGCAATGACCCGCATTAAGCGCGGATCACTTCACCTGTTTCAGCATCAATAATACGGCTGGGTTCTTTGCTTAGACCCAAATCACCATTCAAATAATTGACCTGACTGGAAAAATATTGGCTGGCTTCTTGCAAAGAGCGGGCGGGATTTTCCCCGGCAGGATTGGCACTGGTTGAGACAATAAAACCGTTAAAGGCATTGCATAGTGCAACGCATAAGGGGTGTGTGGTGACTCGTACCGCCACTTTGGGATGGTTGCCTTTAATCCATGCAGGAATATGATCGCCTGCCGGTAACAACCAGGTGGTTGCGCGTTCAGTCGGAGAGCGATGACTCCAGGAATCAATCACTTTTTGACGCATTTCTGCAGTCAGTGGTTCTAACAGATGTTCTACCTGCGCAATTTGCGCTGCCAGTAAAATAACCCCTTTTTCAATTGGACGTTGCTTTAAACGTAAAATCTCCAGGAACGCTTGTTCATTAAAAGGATCACAGCCTAAGCCCCAAACTGCCTCTGTGGGATATGCTAAAACATGTCCTTGTTTTAAACATTGAGCAGCTTCGGCAACAGAGGTGGTAATCATCAGATTTTTTTCCCTTCACATTTGTTAAAGGGCTATTGTGAACCTTATTTGCCTGGACGACAACGTAGATACAAGCCTGCCTGTTGGGTACACAAGCCAAGGAGCTCCAGTTCCATCAGTTGGCTGGTCAGTGTGGCAACGTCTAAATGCTGCTGAATGACCAGCTCATCCAGATGTTGTCCCATCCAGTCCAACTGGTTATACAAAATACTTAAATGCGCTGGCAGTACGGGTTGAATATTTAAAGGTGCGATTTTACTGGTTTGTTCGCTATGCTGTTGAGTTTGCCATTGAGTCGGTAGAGCCAGATCTTCAATCACCTGTTCAGGATGATCCACTAAAATGGCACCTTCACGAATCAGCTGATGGCAGCCTTGATGGTGCTCACTATAAATATGACCGGGAATGGCAAAGATAGATTTACCCTGTTCGGCTGCCCATTTCGCCGTGATTAAAGAACCACTTTTCAGTGCCGCTTCTGCAACAATGACGCCGAGGCTTAAAGCACTGACAATACGGTTGCGCCGTGGAAAGTGTTGCTGCAAAGGCGCGGTTCCGGGTAAAAATTCGCTAATGATGGTGCCTGAATGGTCAAGGATCTGTTGGCGTAATTGCTGATGTTGACTGGGATAGGTCTGGTCTAGTCCAGTTCCCATCACCGCAATGGTGTGATTGTGCTGCAAAGCCCCCTGATGGGCGGCTTCATCAATGCCTTGCGCCAAGCCACTATTAATATAAAAGCCTTGTTCACTAAGATAATAAGCAAAGTCATAGGCGACCTGGCGTCCGTGGTTACTGGGTTTACGACTGCCGACGATGGCAATTTGTGGTTGCAGCAGGGCTTGGGCATCTCCCTGACCAAATAGGATCGGCGGTTTGTTGCAATAAGGCAGCAGCTGGGTGGGGTAGTCAGGATGGTCGAATGTGAGAATGAAATCGCTATCTTTTTGAATCAGGGCAACACAATGCTGGAATTGCAGCTGTGATTCAGAAAGATGAAAATCTCGCAGGCGTTGAATATGGTTTTTGTGAATGCCAAGCTTTTGCCACGTTTCAATTTGATCAGGCTGTGTTGCTTCGGCCAGATGGGTATAGTATTCCTGGATTTTATAAAAGCTGGTTATCGAGTGTTGTACCAGAAACCATAGACGAATGTAATCCAGCTGCAAAGAGCTTAATGAACTGAGCATAACGAGACCTTTAATTGTGTCTTCTTTTTATTATTTGAAAATAAAATGAGGCTGAATTTCAGCCTCATTTTTTAGATTTAGGTATTATTCATCCATCAGTGGCGGCTGAATGCCAGCACCGACTTTAATCGGTAATTCGCTATCAAGTACATAAGCATAGCTTAAGTTATCAAAGCTTTTGAATACCATGACATTACCAATGCGTTGTCCAGGGAGCTGAACGCGTTCTTTGGTTTTTGGATCAGTAACGACTTCACCTTTCTGGTTCACCGACAATACCTGTCCGGTTTGAACACCCTGCAAGCTACCACGGTCAATGGTAACAACACTGTGTTTTGCAGCTGTACCAATTGAGCCCATCACGCGAACAACTTGACCACCGGCAACCACATCTTCAGCATTGGTCGGGTAGAACACAGTTGGCAGCATTGGATCATATTCAGGCAGTACACGGTCACCACGACGAACTTCAGAATTATAAGTATCTGTCAGTTCAAGGGTAGTAATGTCATTTTCACCACGTACTGCAACTCCAGATGCAACCTGAGTCAATTCAAGACCGGCATTATATTTTTTGCCTTTTGCATCGGTAAACATATACGGTTCACCTTCACGGTAAACGGCATAGCGTTGACCCACTTCCAGGCCATTGCCACGTGCATAAACGGTTTGACCTTGAGCCGCCAGAACGCGTTGGTCAGCAGTTCCTACAATGTAAGGTGTACCTGTAACTGACTCAGGTGCCACAATAGTGCTGCGTTCTAGCCATTGCTTGATGTATTCCAGTGGAATCACAGGAATGGCATTGTTGAGTGATTCCACCCGAACCTGAGGTTGTAACTTGGTGCCACCAGTATAACGACGGATAATGCCTTCACAGCCATCACCTTCATCTTTACCGATGATCGGTTTGCCATTATAGGTACACATGAGCAGGCGGTCGCCCGGGAAAATCCAGTGTGGATTTTTCACATGTTTATTGCTGGCCCAGATTTCAGGCCAACGTACTGGATTCTTCAAAAATCTTTTGGAAATATCCCATAAAGTATCGCCTTTTTTCACCACATAAACTTGCGGGGCTCCGGCTTTTAATGCGGGTGGATTGACGTTACGGGCAGGTGCTGCTTCAGCAATGCTCACCATTCCGGCCCCAACACTTACACATACGGCAAGTGCCAATAATTGTTTTTTAAACCCCAAGGCACTAAAAGTTGGCATGCCCTTCAAAACCTTTTTCATTATCATAATTCCTAAAATTATGTATGTAGTTGCGTTATAATAACGATATTACACACATTTTTTTGATGAAGCATTCCTTCATTTTGTTTTTTGATCAATGGCATAAGTGAGGACACCGTATGGCCTTATTACCTATTTTAAGTTTCCCGGATCCCCGTCTTCGTACCATTGCTAAACCAGTCGAAGAAGTCACTGATGAAATTCGTCAGCTCGCAGCCGATATGTTTGAAACCATGTATGAAGCCCCAGGTATTGGTTTGGCTGCCACACAGGTGGATCGTCATATTCAGCTGATTGTCATGGATTTATCTGAAAACAAAGATCAACCCATGGTCTTTATTAACCCCAAAGTCACGCCATTAACTGAAGAAACTCAGCCTTATGAAGAAGGCTGCCTGTCAGTGCCTCAAATATACGATAAAGTTGAGCGTCCGTCACGTGTAAAAATCGAGGCAATTAACCTTGAGGGTCAATCATTTGAGCTGGAAGTGGATGAACTTCTCGCTGTTTGCATTCAACATGAAATGGATCACTTAAATGGCAAATTATTTGTCGATTATTTATCGCCTTTAAAACGTCAACGTGCACGTGAAAAAGTAGAAAAAGTGGTGCGTCAGCGTCAAAAAGAAAAAGTTGCAGTGAAACGCTAATCCTTACGACTTCTGGATTAAAGAGTTCAAAAAAAAGCCCAATTCAAATTGGGCTTTGTTATACTTGCCTGCGACAAATTCTAGGGTTTGCCTATGGTTCTGCGGGGTGGGCTGCTATTCTCGTTTCTAGCAGTATTTTTACAGATTGCTGTGTTTTTGCAGCCTTTATTACCGAAGCAATATCAGATTGCTCCGGTCTGTGAAACTATTACCCGTGCATTATTACAAAAACCAATTTCTTACCCATTTTCTGTTTCCGGACATTCTCATCAGCTTCATCAAGATCATCAACACTCACAGCATGCAGAACATGAGCATCATGATGCCCATCATCAATGTCAGTACTGTACAGTCTATGGCAATCTGGTGTTGCCGCCTGAGCTTGAAGTCAAGGAAGTTTTAGACCGTATTCAAGTGCGTTTACTGGCCTTCCAAAAGACCTTTGGTCATGTCTGGTTTGTCTTACAACGACTCTTTTTAATCCCCCAAGGGCGAGCCCCGCCACTATTTGCATAAATCCACATTGATTTTGCTTGGGTCTTGATTGACTTAGGCCGTGTTTAATTTATGAATTCAGTGAGATAAAAATGGCTCAGCCTAAATTTTATTTACAGCCGCTTACGGCTGCGATTTGTGTTGCATGTTATTCAGCTTCAGCCTTTGCTGAGCAGCAAACAGCAATCGTGCAAACTTTAGCGCCCATTGTGGCCACAGCTCATCAGGGTAATGATGCCAATGGTTTGATTGTGCATGCCGATCCAAAACAACCTATCCAGCCGATTCCAGCCAGTGATGGTGCTGACTATTTACAAAGTATTGTCGGTTTTAGTGCGGTCAATAGCGGGGCAGGTACCAATGGGGATGTTACTTTCCGTGGCATGTTTGGTTCGCGGATTAAAATTTTAACTGATGGCACAGAAAACCTCGGGGCATGTCCAAGTCGTATGGATTCACCGACTTCGTATATTTCACCAGAAAGCTATGACCGTATTTCGGTCATTAAAGGACCACAAACGGTTCAATATGCCAATACCGGTTCGGCTGCGACGGTAATCTTTGAGCGTGGCCCGGAAACTGAATTAACAGCTGAAAAAAATTATCGTGGTCAGGCAAGTGTGCTGCTCGGTTCTTATGGTCGGCTGGATCAGAATGTGGAAACTGCAATTGGTGATGAAACCAAATATATCCGTCTGAATGCCAATCGCTCTGAGGCAGATGATTATCAAGATGGCAATGGGGACAGCGTTCCATCGGCATGGGAGCGCTGGAATACTGATCTGGCGATTGGCTGGACACCGGATGAAAATACCTGGCTAGAACTGACGGGTGGTAAAGCTGATGGTGAAGCGGTGTATGCTGGCCGTGATATGGATGGCTCTAAATTTGCCCGGGAAAGTCTAGGCTTGCGATTTGAGAAAAAGAATATCAGTGATGTGATTAAAAAAGTTGAAGGGCAAATCAATTACAACTTTAACGATCATGTCATGGATAATTATAGCTTACGCGACGTTCCTGCGGCTGATAAATCCATGAATGTGACGCGCCGTACGCTTAATACACGTTTTGCGATGACCAGTGAATGGGATAAGTTTCAACTTGTATCGGGTGTGGATTCACAGCAAAACCATCATGCTGGCGGGATGAGCTCTGCCATGATGAAGATGCCAGTGACAACCGATATGAAATTTAATTCCTATGGTGCATTCGGTGAATTAAGTTATCGGTTGAATGAGCAACATAAATTGCTGGGTGGTGTACGAGTTGATGATGTGAGTGTGGAAAAACTGGCAAAAGGGGTGAAGCGTACCGAAACCGTACCAAGCGCTTTTCTGCGTATAGAAAGCCAGCATCCAGATCATAATGTCAAAAGTTATCTTGGACTTGGTTATGTTGAGCGTATGCCAGATTATTGGGAGCTTTTTAAAACAGATTATGAAGGTACTATGCATACCTTTAAACGTTTAGATACAGAAAAGACCTTACAACTAGATTTAGGCTATCAACATCAGCATGGTGCATTGAATTCATGGGTATCAGCTTATGCAGGATTAATTAATGATTTTATCCTGATGACTTATGATCCAGCCAAGATGCCAAGCATGATGGTCAATGCGGCAGATTCACGCAATGTGGATGCTACCATTGCAGGTGCAGAAGCGGGTATGGGTTATCAATTTACCGATCATCTGCAAGCTGATGTCAGTGCGATGTATGCCTGGGGTAAAAATACCACCGATGATAAACCTTTACCGCAAATTGCACCTTTAGAAGGGCGAGTAAATCTTCGTTATATTCAGGATAAATATACACTCGGTGCATTATGGAGAGTGGTGGATGATCAAAGTCGCATTAGTCAAAATCAAGGTAATATCGTAGGTAAGGACTTTAAAGAAAGTGCAGGTTTTACAACTTTGTCCCTAAATGGCACCTATCATTTGCGTGATGGGGTGGATGTATCAGTCGGTATTGATAATGTTTTTGATAAAACCTATACCGAGCATCTAAATAAAGCTGGCAGTGCTGGCTTTGGTTTTGACAGTAATGAACAGTTTAACAATATGGGACGTAACTACTGGGCCCGGGTGAGTATGAAGTTCTAATTCGGTTGGTTAGACTTAATGTAAAAAGCAGAGCTTAGACTCTGCTTTTTACGTTTTTAAATATTAAAAATATATAAATATCAATAATTTGATAATTTTGAATATTTCGAAAGAAAATAATAAACATTTTTCTTAAAATAATTTAAATATATAAAACAATCATTTATAAATTTTGTGGTTTATAAAATAAACACACAATTCAACTCATTT